>NZ_DDDQ01000055.1:0-5439 GCF_002336325.1 Roseivirga sp. UBA1976
AAAACCTATCAGGGTAGCGTATACAAGCCTTGTAAGGGGTATTAACCCTTGGGGGGCGGGGTATCCAAATCTAAAAAAACACTGTAAAAAGAATTCCGGTACGCTGACAATCGTTCTTTTTTGGCTTTAAAAATGGTAGGATGGTTTTCGGGAAGTCCTTCATTGTGCAAGAGCAACTCTTTAATTCTGCTTTCCTTTTTGCGGTGCTCCTCACTGTCTTCATTATCATATTCAGCCAGGGCATTTTCTATACCCAAAACTTCTTCCAGAATAAGCTCGATAAAACTATCCTGTTCATTGAGCCCTACTTCTTGAAGAAACCCATCAGGATAGGAATGATTGGTATCAATACTAATATTGAACAAGTACAGGGCCATAAAGACCCAAACCCACCGAACGATCTTACTATTTCGAAGGAAGACAATCACAAGGCACAATTAACGATCGTCACTTAGTTTTGTTATCCAAATTTTCTGGAGAAATCATTAAAACCGAATGGTGTAACTCATTTTTTGAGGCTTTTCTTCTTTGCTCTCGGTTTTGTTCGGAACCAGGCTATAACGTACCAAAGGATCAGGCTTAGCCTGTGGCAGTTTAAACCGTACCTTCACCTTTTTATGCAGGCACACATTTCTGCCTTTGTTGTAGGCTTTTTCAAACTTAAGAAGCTCAACCAAACGGAGCACCTCCTCATCGCAGCCAAAACCCAGGCTTTGTATAACACGTGCGTTGAATACCCTACCTCTACCGTCCACATCGAAAGCCACCTCAACAACGCCCTCTATTTTCTGCTCAAGTGCCTGTTTAGGATAGTTAAGATTGTCCTGCAGAAAAGCAAGCATGGCGTCATCTCCGCCACGGTATCTGGGCATTTTAAGGGGCGCATCTTTTCTGGGTTTACTCATTGACAGGTTGGGGTATTTAGTTGCTTAGTCCAGTTTAATTCTTCTTATTTCAATAGGGCTTACCTTCTCTGGCAACAGGTTCTTATTGGCATCATATGCAGCCCATGGGCTATTGGCCAGGTAATAAAAATAGCCATCTTTTACCTGCCCCAGGGTGGGTTCGCCTAAGCTTTCACCACCACGGTTAATGATGCGCTCCATATCGATAAAGAGGCCCGACTCGTCCAGAAAATACTGTACGACCTTGTAAGGCTTAACTCCATTGTGAATAGCCAGCAACGTATTGTTATAGAAATATAAACCGTCAATTCCCTTCAACAAGATATTCTCACTGGCAAAAACCTTTTCTATTTTATCCGTTTGCAGATCGACCCGGTGAATACCCGATATATAATCAGCAAAGTATAAATAACGCTGAGAGTCATTAAGAGTGAGTCCTTGTAGATTGAAGTGAGAGTCTTGCAGGTCGATGTATTTCCTCGAAAAAGCTCCATAATACTCAGCCGTGTCGGTTACATTCCTCACCAGAAAGGGTTTAGCACTGTTACTATGCCAAATGCGTTGCCTGTCATCCAGCAGCACATCGCCAATGACCGAACCATCATTGAATTCCACTCCATGAAGAATTCTACCTTCCGAAACATCAATCTGCACAATCATGCTTTTGCCTTCGTCTTGCGGGTTAAAGTCCACCATCTCCGGAAAAGCTGCCGTAGCCACCCATAAATGGTCTCGCAAAGCATCGTATTTCATGCCCAACACGCTGTAAGGCAAATCGATCCAGTCAGAGACCAAACCATTCGTGTCTACTTTTACTATGCGTTTTTCGCGAATGCTACCAAGCAACAGCTCTCCACTATCGAGCAAAACAAAGCTCTCCGGGTGTAGCATTCCTGCATTAATGACCCGAAACACCTCATCGTGTACCTCTACTTTGCTCAATCTGGCCTGCAGTTCCAGCAAATCATCATAGCCCCTGTAGTTCTTCAGGCTCTCAAACTCAGGCGCTGAAGTAAAATCAAAAGTAGCATCCATTAGAAGCATCTGCTGTAGCGTTTGCACCGCACGACTCTTGCGCCCGGTGAGTGCCCAGGCTCCCGCAAGTTTAGCCACTATGGTCGGATGGTTCGGCCTCATTTCGTTGGCCTCTCTTATCTTTTCCAGGTATGTATGGTAGTCTTTAGCCTCAAAGGCAGCAACAGCGGCATTGTATACCTCCTGAAGACTCTCTTGAGCTAAAGCTGGCAGGGCCGTTAAACAACTAATCAGAAAAAAGTAGAACAGGCGTTTCATAGTTCTTTTGAACCCGGGAGTTTTTACCCAACAGGCTTCTTGGATGAATTCATGAATTTAACATCTTTCCGGGTATGCTCCCTTATTAAAGGCTCTTTCAATTACAACCAACAGGTTTTTTACCATTTATGTAATAGCCCAAACACACCTTTGTACTGGTTGCTTTTTGCCTTAATTTCAAAGCCATAACCATAAGAAATATGATAAACCTTACTGCTAAAACATTCAGAAGGTTGTCTCTGGCATTTTTAGTTGGTCTTTTGGCCTTACCGGAGACAATTGCACAGAAAATACCTGATCAGGTGGTTAAATCCATCGAATTCAGGGAAATAGGACCTACCCGTCAGGGCGGCCGCTACGTAGACTTTGCGGTTGTAGATAAAGCTCCTAAAGTAATTTATGCCGCAACAGCTTCTGGCGGCCTATGGAAAACCACTAACAACGGTCAATCCTGGAAACCAATTTTCGATAACGAAAGTATCATTTCTATTGGAGCCGTGGCCGTAGACCAACGCGATACAAGCGTGGTATGGGTAGGTTCAGGAGAAGCCAACAACTCACGAAGTTCTTATTGGGGCGATGGTGTTTATAAATCTACAGACGGAGGTAAAACCTGGAAAAACATGGGTTTACCGGAATCTCACCATATTGGCCGTATTATCATAGACCCTAAGAACTCCAACGTAGTGTATGTGGCTGCGCTTGGACATCTATATTCCGATAACCCCGAAAGAGGCCTCTACAAAACCACTAATGGCGGTAAGAGCTGGGAAAAGGTTTTGGAAGTTAAAAAAGCCGATGGCAAATATGTGGGCGTGGTCGATGTGGCTATGAGTCCTTCAGACCCCAACACACTCATTGCTGCTGCTTACGATAAAATCAGAAGGCCCTGGACTTTCAATGAAGGTGGAGAAGGCAGTGCTATTTACAAGTCGACCAATGGCGGCAAAACCTGGAAAAAGCTTACTAACGGGCTACCGGGTGGTTTCATAGGTAGAATTGGAGTGGCTTATGCCCCCGGAAACTCTAAAGTGGTTTATGCCAATATCGAAAACGTAAACGTTGACGGCATTTCTACGGAAGAGAGAAGAAGAATGCTTGAAATTGGTATTCCACTGCAAAGAGGGCAATCTGTAAAAGGTACAGAAATGTACCGATCAGATGATGGTGGAGAAACCTGGAGAAAAATAAGCCCTGATGGCGAAGATGTAGGTGGTTATCCTTCTTATTACTACCAGCAGGTAAGAGTAGATCCCAACGATGAAGACCATGTGTACGTACTGGGTATTCGTGTTTGGGAAACGAAAGATGGTGGTAAAACCTGGGGCCAGCCCTTCCGCTTTGGAGGAGACAACCACGCCATGTGGATAGACCCTGCCGATTCGCAACACATGCTTTTAGGTTACGATCATGGTATGGGCATTACTTACGATGCGGGTGCCACGTGGTATCATCCTGACGAAATTCCTTTGGCACAGTTCTATGCAGTAGATGTAGACATGGCCTACCCTTACAACGTATATGGCGGTTTGCAAGACAATGGCTCTGTACGTGGTCCAAGCACTTCAAAAGACGGCCGACCAATTCCTTTTGAAGCATGGCAAAGAACCGGTGGTGGAGATGGTATGTACAACGTGGTAGACCGCACCAACAACCGATATCTGTACAACGAGTCTCAATTTGGCCCACTACAACGCGTGGACATGGTGACCGGAGAAACGTATGGCATTCGCTACAGAGGCGACAGAAACATGCGCTGGAACTGGAATGCTCCTATTGTAGTATCTCAGCATAATTCTGATGTCATTTACCATGCAGGAAATAAGGTGGTAAGATCACCTTTCAGAGGTGAAAGCTGGGAAGAAATTAGCCCCGACCTTTCTAATAATGACGAGGTAAAAGCCAACGGTACAGGCAACATACAGTACGGAACCATTACCACGCTGGAAGAATCTCCGCTAGATGCCAATGAACTATGGGCCGGAACTGACGATGGAAATGTACACGTAACCAGAGATGGAGGTAAAACATGGACTAAGTTAAATGCCAATATTCCAAACAATCCGGAGTACTGGGTAACACGAGTGGAAGCTTCTGCTCACTATCCGGGAACGGCCTATGTTTCTTTTAATGGCATGAGAAGAGACGACTTTAAAGCTTACCTCTATAAAACTACCGACTGGGGTAAAACGTGGACTTCTATAGCCGCTGGCATACCTGATGGTGGTGTAAATGTTATTCGTGAAGACCACAAAAATCCTAACCTCTTGTTTGTTGGAACTGAGCTGGGCACTTTTGCCAGCATTGATGGTGGCGCAAACTGGACCAAGTTTATGACCGGTATGCCGACCATTCCGGCCTACGACATGGTCATTCACCCAAGAGAAAATGAGTTGGTTGTGGCCACTCACGGACGCGGTATTTTTATTGCCGATATTTCTCCATTGCAGGGAATGAATGCTCAGACCCTCAATGCCGGGCTTACTCTGTTCGACATTCAGCCTGCCGTGCAATACATTAGCGGACTTAGCAATGTAACAGCTTACACCAACTTTGATGGAGAAAGCAGAGCTCCCGGAAGCCACATACACTTCCATGTGAAAAATGCAGGAACAGCCAACCTTAAGATTTACAGAGGAGCTAAGGAAATTTATAAGTCTGCCATCGATGCTTCCGCAGGCCTAAACACCTTTATCTGGAGGTTTGTAGAAATTACCGGAGAGCGCTCACAGAGAGATCTTGAGCAAATGGCTAACCGATTCAGAAACTTTGGCATGTCTGAAGAAGACATCAAAAACCGAATAGAAAGCATGAGGTATGAAACCAAAGGAGTAGGTCCGGGTACATACAAAGTGGTAATTGAAATGAACGGTCAAACCGTAACCAAAGAGGCCATTGTAATGAAAGACCATTGGTCTCAACAATAGACCACGAATAAATCAGTAAAAGTCGGTTTTAACCGACTAACCCCATTGTTTTCCGGCTAATGGTATGCCGGCAGGCAATGGGGTTTTTACTTTTAACTTATTCCTCTAAACAGCCTGCCTGTGCTGTGGCCCAACCATGGCATACACCGCCTGCGAGAATCCCTCCGGCCCTATTGCGTTAATCAAGCGTGCACAAGGTTCTTCCAACACAGCCCATTCTCCGTTTGGGCGTTGTACAAGCGCAGGCTCATTTACCGCCTTAAACATTTCGTAGTCATTCACATGGTCGCCAATTCCATAACTCCATACCTCAC
>NZ_DDDQ01000130.1:0-4555 GCF_002336325.1 Roseivirga sp. UBA1976
GCTATTTCCTTTGCATTGTACACCCTCCAAATATTGAATATTTCACCCAATATTCATGAGATTGATTCATTTAAAACAAACTGGTTTGCCAACCGGCATTTACTTTAAGAGAGCTGCTTACCCTCTCTCTATTTCTGAGGTCTAGTCTGGTACGCTTCACAGGCCTCATTACCGGCCTCTCTTCACCCCTATAGTTCAACACCATTTCGTTTTCCTGATCGAGCAATTGAGCGAACTCAAAAATAGCCTCCGACCGCTCAGGGTACATTTCAATTTTTTCGCGAATAGTTTTAATAGTCTCCAGAAGACTGTCTTTTTCTATTCCATGCCTATCATTGGCACATGGCTCTGCCTGCTGTGTGATATTAGGAATGCCAAGAGCCACCTTATTTACCTCATGCAAAAGTCCTCTTAGTTTGCCGTTGGCGGTATTGTTCTCTAATTCTGATGCTTTAGAAACCAGCTTAATACTTTGCTCCAATAGCTTTAGATTTATGTTGCTCTTCATAGCTTTCCATTTTTAATCCAATAATGTTTTATGTTGTGTATGTTTTTGGCCATCGCCAAAGAGGCGGTTCGAAGGTTGATGTAGACACCGTCTGCGTCTTAACTTTTTCACCTAAACACCACCAACCTTCCTGTCTATCTCTTAACAAAAGCCTATCATTTCATTTTCGGATCGTGCAAAAGGCAGAGCCGCCAGATTTTCCCATACCGTATACGGAGCCTGCCTTTTGAGTAGGTGTAGCCGCATTAACCGAAAATTGTTGGAGTAAGCTTTGGACTGATAATCTTCTACAGCATGCAAAAACTGAAGCGGGCTCAAATCTTGCCCTATATGCATTTTGGGTACAAAATGCTTATTGAGAAACGCCAGTGACACCAATTGCCTGAACAAACTCAAGCGCAATTGATGATAGACATCGGCTACGGATTGTTTATTGACCACATCGATGTAAACCGACCGACTGACCGAGTCAAACTCAAAGCCACTCAAAAACACCTCAAAAGCTTTGATCTCTCTAAGCACATTTTGTACACACTCAATGACCCGGGGCTCTCGCTCCTCAGTCTGAAAAAACGACATCAGCCGAATGTGTGCACAGGAGTTTTGCCCACAGAAAGAACCGTATCGTTTAAAGAAATCGCGCTTAAACTCTTTAACCTCACCATTAATCTCAGCATAGGGTAAGGCAATGATCAAGTACTCGTTGAGTGCACTGTTACTAAAAAGCATGGGATCTCTGTCGTTTTGCATGTTCAAATATACTAAATATTTTAGCTTATCAAACTACATAAATTAGTTTATACTAAAATTTTTAACACACATTTGAGACTTGCATTTTGACGGGGTATTGCGCAATTTCACAGGATAAGACAGGAAAATGAAAATGCAAAAGACGGTTAGCGACTACATTATTAAACATTCGGAGTGGCAGAAAGAACTCATTCTTCTAAAAGATTTAGTATTAAGTCAACCGCTAGAAGAGACCATTAAGTGGGGCGCTCCTGTGTACACTTTCAAAGGAAAAAACATTGTGGGTTTAGGAGCATTTAAGTCTTATGTAGGACTCTGGTTTTTTCAGGGTGCTTTGCTCAAAGACAAAGAACAAAAACTGGTGAACGCCCAGGAAGGTAAAACTCAGGCCATGCGCCAATGGAGGTTCAATAGTCTTTCTGAAATTGAAGCCAACTCCAGCCTAATTACAGATTATGTAAAAGAAGCTGTGGCCAATCAAAAAGCCGGAAAAGAAATTAAACCGAAAGCAGGTAAGCCGCTGGAGATTCCTTTAGAGCTGCAAGAGGTGTTTCATAAGGATACTGAGCTAAAGGAAGCCTTTGAGGCTTTGAACCTTACCCGAAAGCGCGACTTTGCGGAATATATTACTCTGGCCAAACGTGCAGAAACCAAGCAGTCCAGACTAGAGAAAATAATACCTATGATTCGGCAGGGCATTGGATTGAACGACAAATACAAATAGCAACAATTAGGGCTTTAGCAGGGCCGATGCTTTCCTAAATTGCTTTAAAGCTAAAGCATAGGAGTCTGATCGTCTGTTCAAGGCGGCCTGAAGTTGAAAAAACCAACGATATGGCTGAAAAGTAGCTATATCTAAACGACTGGTGCTTACTCCAACCAAACGAGCAACTTCCGGCCCCAGTAAAAAGGCAACAAAGGCTTGAGACTTGCCCTTTATAGGTGAATTGTGAGTAGCCTGTTCAAAGTACTTCAACAAAGAAGAGGTTAGCTGCTGCCCGGCACTACTGGCCCTAAACTGACGCTCCCGAATGTTCCTTTCCAGCAAATAGGCTTCTTTATTGCTCTTGGGCAGCAATTCTTCATGAAGCCCCAGCAAGCGGCCAATACAATTCCAATAAACAATATATTCCAGTGCAGCTTTGGAACTCGGCTTCTTAGCCAGTTTCTTTAATCCTCGAATAACTATAAGGGAAAAAGCCAGATTAGTACCAGCCATATCTTCCTGATTTATGGGCTCACCCCACTCTTTCACAGACCAACTTCCTGAGCGTTTTGCATACCATCTGGCCGTTGCATGCATTAACCTAACTTTTAATAGTTGGGGCAGGGCTTTTCCTTTTGGGCCAAAAGCACCTTTGGCCGACACATCAAAAACAAACTCTGCGGTTTCGAACAAACGTCTCTCCGGCTCTTCCACAATTCGTTTAGACCTAACCAGCACCTCTGCTCCATTTGCCGCAGCATAGCAATAGGGCAAAGACAGCAGGCCTAACAACAGCATAATATCTGAAGCATGAGCATTAAAAAAAGCCTGCCCCTGTTGTAATAGGGAGACAGAAAAGCCTTTTGCCTCTTGTTGCATTTGTTCGTACAGATGCTGTAAAGAAGGCAATGCTTCAGGAGCCAGCTTACTCCCGTTATCTTCCAAACCATTAATTATAGACCAAAGGGCTTGCTTTTGGTCCGGGAAGTACGCTTCAATTACCGCATCGGCAGGATCATCGGCCACCAAACGATACTCCTCCAGCCTGGCTTTTGAAATATGCTCATACTTACCCATAAATGAACAAACTTGATGTAGCGGTAAAGGTTTGGCTTTCTGCCCGTTTCAATTCAAACCATATTTCGTTAATTTCCGATCCCACTTTAACCACTATTTATATGAAAAAGCTAATGGGCACACTGGTGCTAATGCTCTTGGTTACCGGTGCCATAAGCCAAACAGCCCCTCCCAGCACCGACATTCACGTGTATGAAATCAAAGAGAAAAAGGGCAAAATAACTCTTGGCAAAGGCCGAAACATTACCAACAGAAACGGTTATGACAACCAGCCCGCCTTCTTCAACAACGATTACATTCTCTATTCAGCCCATCAGGAAGATGGTCAGAACGACATCATGATTTATGACCTTTATGAAAACAAAAGCACCAACCTTACCCACTCGGCCGACAGTGAATATTCGCCCTATCCTATTCCGGGTTACCAGTCGTTTGCTGTAGTACGGGTTGAAGAAGACAATAGCCAACGATTGTGGCTCTACCAAATGGATGGAAAAACCGAACCGCAGCTTTTATTCGAAAAAATTCAACCGGTCGGCTATTTTGCATACCACGAAGGCGATGTACTCATGTTTGTGTTAGGGCAGCCGGTCACCTTGGTATTAGCCAACACTTCGGTAGTTGACGATGACATTATAACCAGCAACGTTGGCCGTACCATAAGGCATATTCCGGGTACTAATGAGTTTACCTTTGAAAGAAGAGAAGAAAACGGGTCTACTATTATTTACCGCTTAGAGCGTAGTAAAAACGAGTTTTTTAAGGTAATTGAAAAGCCTGCCAATACCTCTGACTGGACCATTACCGGACAGGGAACCTACATTACCAGTGTGGGCACTAAGCTTCTGGCTTTCAATCCAAAGCACCACTCCAACTGGCAGGAAGTAGCCGACCTGGGTGCAATGGCCTCTAAAGGAATTACGCGTATGGCTGTTAGCCAGGAGAATGATAAGCTCGCCATTGTCATTAACAACTAACATTATTTCGCTTTTTTGTCTCAAAAGTATTTCACAAATTCAGGCTGTTTTTTGGATCAAATCACGCGTTAAACACGATTTAATCGTATTATTGTTTTTCATTTGAATTCGACAATCTAACCACTTCAATAAGTAGCTATGTTCAAAACTTACACTTTCCCTAGTGTTATAGAAGGAAACAACACCGACCTAAGAAATGTATCTCCTGACCTGATTAACGGGCTAAAAATATTTCACAACAACGATGGTTACGTAATTGGTAACCTTGCCCTCACCGAGGGTGTGTCTCCACACAGAAACATTAATAGTGCCCCCGATGAGTTGGATTATAACCTACTACTCAAGTCAGGTTTATTAATTGCCAATCAAAAGTTGGGCAATCCGCTTACAGTAACGACAGGATTTCCTTTCTCTACTTTTCAGCTATACAAAGAGCAAGCAACGCAGCAAATCAACGCCAATCATGTGATTGAATACGATGCAGCTACTTACGGTGGAGGCTCAAAGAAAAATGTGCAGGTAGAAATTGATCATGTA
>NZ_DDDQ01000176.1:0-52134 GCF_002336325.1 Roseivirga sp. UBA1976
AATGGGCCCCGTTTCTGCCCAGATTTTCACAAACCAACTGTCGGTGGCCGTATTGGCCATCAGAGAATCAGGGTTAAATCGTGCGCCCCAAAAACCAGCTGTGCCTATGCCTCCACCAAAAGGTCGTGTGGCCAGATAGCGGGCAAAGGTTTTCTGGTTTTCCAGCCGTACACTAAGCGACTTGTTATTAGGATCTAATGCCGTTCGCATTCGCCTTACCTGTTCAACACCCTGAAAAAGAAAGGTGTATTTGAGTATGACAAACACAATGATCATGGCACTAAAGCCGGCTATAAGTATTTTAAAATTCTTTATGAGTATGAGGTATGCAATACCTCCGGCCAATGGCACGGCCAAAGCCCCTCTGGTTCCTGAAATGGCAAAGCCCAACAAGAATACAATGGCAAGAACAAGGTATTTTATTTTCTTGGCTGTGGGGTAGGGACCCATGAACAGAATACCGCACATAAGGGCCATCATGGCCTGCGATGAGCCAAAACTCCCCGCATCAGAGTAGAAGGAGAAGACCCTCAATACCCCATGCAATACATGCTCTTCATGATGGTTTTCGGCATAAAGCCAGTGATGTTCCGCTGCATCTACACCCAGTATTTGCTGCTTAAAGCCCCAAACCGTACCAATTAGAGAGAATAGTATAAGGGCGTTAAAGAATTGATCCATGTCTTTCTGCTTTCTGAAAAAGAGAAAGACCAGGGGTACCGTAAGTGCCTGATAAAAGCCAATTCCGCGCATGGCATAAAACCAGGCAATGAGCCCGTTGCCACTGGGGTTTACGATTTCAAGAGCCAGAAAAAGCATCCAAAAGCTGGTGAGGGCCACAATCGGGTTTTTGGCGTGTTTCCAGTTGGGTTTAATGGATTTATTGAGAATTATACTTAGCCATGAAAGGGCAAGCAGTATGTCTACCGTGAGTCCCCAGGGGCCGGGAACATATCGGGTAATTCCGGCCGAAAAGAAAGCCATAATGAGTGTTCCCCATACGCCAATCTTGGGTCGGTTCCATATGTAGGAAACTACCACCAGGCCTACGGGTAGCCCTAGCAGTAGCATGCCACCAATGAGGCCTATAAAGTGAATAAGTACAAAACTAAGCCCCAGGATTGCTAGAATAATGAGCCATCCTAATGGAGTGCCAAAAATGGCTGCACCCTTTGGAGTATAAACGTTTTGTGGATTATCCATGAATACAAAAGTGCAAAGGCTTTAGGCCAATTTGGTCTGTACTCGTTCAATGGATGGTATGCTTCGGTGAATAACCGAAAAGAGCGTTAAGCGGAAAGTGCTTCGGCAAACTGCCGGGCTCTATGTTCCCAGGAGTTTTGTTTGGCAAACTCAATTCGTTTTTGGGTTTTTAGTCTGGTGTTGTACCGCAGGGCTTTCCGAATGGCCTTTACAAAACCATCTTTGTCAGTGGCTATTTCGGCCACTTTTTCAAAGTCGGAAAGGTCTGAGAAATCGGTGCAAACTACGGCTTTTCCCATGGCCAGGTATTCATTGATTTTGAGTGGGTAAATGGCTTCGGTGAGTTTACTCTTTACAAATGGAATGAGGCAAACATCAAAGGCCTGAACTTTTTCGGGCAATAGTTCCTGAGCCACTGCGCCCAGCATTTTCACATTGGCCGGTAGTTTTGGCAAAGTGGTTTTCACCGGTCCGTAGAACTGAAATTCAAACTCGGGCAGGGCCTGAGCGCAATGTGCAACCAGATCGAAGTCAATCCGGCTATCAATGGCTCCGATGTAGCCAATCGTAGAGCCGTTGCTTTTCTCTTTGTGTGGGGCTAGAAAGAGGTCCAGATTTACCCCGTTGGGTATAAACTGAATCTGTTTGGCCAGCTCTGACTTGTTTCTTTTTAATACACTACTGGTGCAAATCACCTCATCGGCCAATGGCATAAAACGTTCTTCATAGGCTGCTCCATGTACTCCCGACCATTCGGTAGCGGCAATTTCATCGTAGCAGTAATAGACTGTTTTAAGCGGAGCGAAGTATGAACGGCAGTAGTAGCCATAGACGGGATTAAAGGCGTTCACCAAAGTATAAGAATCTACTGCTGATCGCTGTAGCTGTTTTTTGATGCTCCTGCCAATGACCCAGGCGTTTAGCCGGGCCATTGCCTTAAACAAACCTTTGTGCTTAATCCAGTTGATGGGCAGTATAGGGGGAGTTGAGATTACCTCAATGGCTCCCTGATTTGTGGTGAAAGTACGTGTTCTTCTGCTTAAACCTAAAATTTGTTTAACAGGAGCAAATTTATTGAAAAACAGATCCTTAAGTGTGTAGTGATAGTCTATCATTATTACACGATGGTCTGCGCTTAATTGCTTGAGCAACTCAATGGTAGACTTAATATAGGGGGTGTCCCAAGCCGGAAAACTATGACAAACGATCACTTTTTTCATATGGAGTTAGTTTTAAAACCTGTGGTTAACACTTGTTTTACTCTGGCTCTCAGCCAGCTTCTTTTCTTAGGTATTTCGCCAATTACTTCTTCCATTACCTCGGCAGTCACTGCGTTGATAAATAGTAGGGGTTTTTTATTGGCAAGCTTGCGGTATATCTTCAATACATGTTTGTCTGAGGCCATCCATCTTCTGTTGGCACGGGCTACGAGTACATGCACATTGCCACTGGCTACTTCTTCTTCCGAGTATGGGTTATGCAGAATAGAAGGAAGTTCTTTGAAAATGAACTCAGGATTTTCACCCGAATTGAGATAGGGGAAGTGCTTCTCTAATTGCTCAATAATGTAGCTTTTACCCTCTGCCGCTTCGGTACTAAAGAAAATTACGGTCTTTGGTTCTTTTACCCCTTGTGCATTGGCTCTTAATTCCTGGACAAAGAGGTTAAGGGCCAATCGATCCAACGAGTCCATGTCTATGCTCTTTTGAAGCTTTTTGGTGTTTTTAGCTAATATGCCGCCTACATACAATCCGGTTTGCACCTTGGCTGTTTCCGGCTTCTTCAAAGAATTATCCATCAACTCTGAGGCAATAATGATGGCTGTAGGCAAAATGGCTCCTACTAAGAAGGCCAGAATCACCATCATCATTCGCTTAGACTTTAGCGGCTTAATGGGGTAGTAAGGCGCATCTATTACCTTAATATTGCTCGACATCATCATGCTGTACTTGTGCAGTCGAGCCTGGTTGTAGCTATGTAGGTTTTCCAGATATTCTCTTTCGGCCACATCAATTTCGCGCTCAAGTCTCTTTAGGGTAGAACCTAAGGGGGCAAAGCGGTCATAAATTCTTTCATACTCCTGCTGGCGTGCCTCCATTACGGATAGCTTGGCGGCAGACTCTTCTTTCATAATGGTGAAGTTGAGCCACTGGGTAAGCATTTCGCGAGTTTCAAGCCCATCAGGAGTTTGGCTGGTAAACAGCAAATCGTTGGCAATATTGGTCATTTGGCTTTTGAGCGAGTCAATCTGCAGGTTGAGCTCAGATTTGCGAATTACCATGGCCTGATTAGGTACGGTGTCTGCGGTTAGCTCAAGTGAAGCAAGCTCGGCACTGTACTTAGAAATGTTGCCTCGATTATTGGCAAGTTTGGTTTGCAGGCTGGCAAGTATATCGCGATCAGAGATTTCAATTTCAATTTTTGCAAGGGCCGATTTGGCTCCGGCTAGTATTTTCAACTCGTCCTGGTACTGCTTGTCTAGTTCTTCTTTGTTGCCCGAGATAAAGCGGGTTTGCTCGTAATAGTTAATGATTTTGTTGTTTACACGAAACTGTAGTAGAGCATCCTCAGCCCCTTTTAATTTTGCAGAAGATTTGTTTACAGCTTGCTCAAAGAAGCCAATTACAGAATCGCTTTGGCCTTCTTTAATTCCTTTTTGCTTCGACATGAAAATGCCGGTGAGGAGTTCGAGTGTTTTCTGGCTTATATACGGATCTATTGAGGTGTATTCCATGCGAATCATGTCGCTGTTACCTTCGCGGGTCACCACCAGGTTTTCCAATTGCTCAATGCCAAAGAAATCGTTCTTGGAATTAGCAATCAGGTATACTTCGTTGAACTGATCGGCTTCTCTCATATTTACCAGTTTCTGATAAATTGAGATTTCTGTATCCTGATCAGTAATATTGATTTCCAGGTTTTTCAGGGTTTGCTCAAAGTGATCTAAATTTTCTGGCAAAAGTCTTAGTACTCCTTTTTTGCGGGCCAACAGAAGGTGTGCCATTAGTCGGGCCGAGAGTTCCTTGTTGGTTTCGTAAGAGGTAGCCAGGTTGATGAGGTTTTCTAACTCGTTGTTGGTTTTGGCATAATCCACTCTGCCGCTGGCATTGCTTTCGATACTGTAACCTGATATGAGTCCCGTATTGAGGAGCGTATGAGTGGAGTACTCTTTCTTACCGTCTTTGGTGCTGTAGAAGACCAGGAAGGCGAGGAGTATGGCGGTTCCGGCTATAAAGTGGAAGTACCTTACTATAAGTCGTACGATTTCTACAATGGTCATGACTTACTTGAGTATATCTTCTCCAACAATAGTCTTAAGGGTAGTGTAAGCCAACCACGCTTCGTTTTTGGCTTTTTCAAACTCCATTTTTGAGGAGTAAAGCGATTCCATGGCCATTCGGTACTGCTCAAGGGGAAGCTTACCGGCTTTGAAGTAGCCTTCAGCCACTTCCAGGGCCATTTCGTTCGATTGTACTACTTCTACCTGAATTTCAACCGCCTTGATGAAGTGCTTCAGGTTAGAATAAATTTTTATGATTTCTTTTTTAATGAGTTCTTCTTCTTTACCCTTCAGATGATCCAGCTTTTCCTTTTCAAGCGCCTGAAGCTTGATTTCGTTTTTTCTTGAGCTCACCTCGGTAAAGGGTAGTCTAATGTTAAGACCAAGGTTGTAGGTTACATTCTGACGGCTCAGGTAAGTAAGTCTTGTACCGCTTTGATCGCCCGTAAGCTGATCGGCCACAATGCCGTTACCATAATTGACACCTGCTGCCACCGTGATGTGCTGCAACCACTTCTTTTTGTTGATCTGTATTTCCTGATCGGCCTGTAGCTGAGCCACTCCAAGAGCTTTGATAGCCGATGACTGTTGCATGGCCACAGCAATAAGTTCTTCTACGGGTCTAAGGTTTTCTACCTTGAGCTGGGTGGGGCTCTGAGCCATGGCCACCCACTGAAGGCCGATAAGAAGGGCGAGTATGCTAAGTGTCTTTTTCATGGTCTTATTCTGTTTTTGCCATTTTCTTACCGAAGAGTGATTTCACTTTGTCGATCACCTGGCTCATTCCGTCTTTCTTCATGAATGGCCGCTCAATGACCCGGTAAAAAATGATACTACTAAGTAAGACCATAGCGAGCGCAATGCTCAGGCTTATCGTTAGACCTAAGAAATATGTCGTTGAATAACCGATTTTGGCGATGAATGAATAAAACAACTCCAAAAGGGGTAAATGGGTAAGATAGATGGTATAGCACATGCCACCGATGACAGGAATCCACTTGAAAGAAAGAATTTGTGGAATAGAGCGCCCTTTGAGTGTACTAAGGAAGAACCCACAGAGGGCAACCGAAAAGAGCAGTGCTTTTTCCATATCGTCTGTCCAGGTAAACATCATAATGGCAAAGGAAATAACCCCAAGTAGATCATAAGCTCTGTGCTTGGCTGCCAACCAGTTTTTGGAGTGCACAAACAAGTCGGCTGCAAAAAGGCCAATGAGAAAGTGTTGTAATTGGCCCAACAAGCTTGCTCTGAAGGGTTGGAACTGCCAGCCTAAAAGATGCTGTGCTACAATGAACAGGGCTGTGAAGCCAATCAGCATTAGGCGTCTTTTAACCACCGTTTTTATACTGAAGTAACCGATGGCTAGAAATGGAGCGAGTAGATAATATTGTATTTCTACTTCCAGCGACCAGGCGACAGGATTAATGATGGGAAAATCGGCATATACTATATTGTGCACGTAGAAAATACTGCTGAAGTAATGGCCAGCGAGTTGTTCAAAGGGGATATTGCTTTTAAGGAAGAGTACGAGGGCAAACAAACTCATCCAGAAGATGTAGGGAGGTTCGAGCCTCTCCAACCTTCGGGTAAAGTATTTTTTATAACTAAAAGGGCCATTGCTGCTACCTTTGGCAAAAGGCAAGGCCAATACAAAACCGCTCAGGGCGAAGAAAATCATAACACCTATGGCTCCTCGGCTAATCAGGTAACTCACTTGTTCGGTAGCACCTTCCAGATTGTGTTCGCCATATACGTACCTGAGAAATCGTTCGTTGGCATGGAGAATTACAACAGGCAGTATGGCTACAAATCGTATTCCGTCAACAAATGGAAGATAAGCTCTGCCCGAATTGGGTCTTTTTAGATTTTTGAGAAGCCATTGCATGATTACACATTTTCGGTTTGGAAGGCCGCCAGGGGCGTCTTTATTAATATTTTAAGATCCATCCATAAATTGTAATTCATGGCGTACTCTATGTCTAGCTTCACTCGGTTTTCCGGGTCTACATTTTCTTTGCCGCGTTCGGTTACCTGCCATAAGCCGGTAAGGCCAGCAGGACCGAGGAATCTGCCCACTCGTTCGTCAGTGGTAAGTTTTTCTGCTTCATAAAGCGGTAGAGGTCTGTTGCCTACTACCGACATATCGCCCTTAAGAATGTTGAAAAGCTGAGGTAGTTCATCGATGCTGGTGTTTCGGATAAACCGACCTATTCGAGTAATGCGTGGGTCGTTCTTAAATTTTACGAATGAATTGCTGTTGTCTTGAGATTTGAGATCTTCAAAGCGATCCTTTTCGCTATACTTTTCATCAGCAATTACAATCGGGTCATCGGCATGCCATGCAATAGCATGTCTGTTCAAGGCACGCTCTTCCAACTGGTTGTCTTCTGCAACTCCGTACTGGTTAAGGTGCTTCATTTTCTCAACCAATCGGTCGGCATCAGTTCTCATAGAACGGAACTTGTAGAACTTGAAGATCTTGTAGTTTCGACCTACCCGGTATGAATAGTAGAAAATGGGCCCTTTCGAGTCGAGCCTGATGGCCAGTGACACGATTATCAGGATGGGGCTAATAAGTAGAATCAGCGTTCCCGCAAAGAGGATATCGAAGATTCGTTTGACGATAAATGTGGCTCTTTTGTTCACGGTTTTTGTGTTTTTCGTTTAATCAAAAATAATTTAAGCCTGAGGCCATGACGGTTTTATTAGATGACTGACCGGTAATGGCAGATGAATGCCCTTCTCTGTCGGTAAATGAAAAATGAGGGTGATTGGAGGCGGTGCTGTGCAATTGGTCATTTTGAGATGAGATTGCTGGCTTTAGACCTTTCGGGAGAACTACACTAGCGCCATTTCGGGCTGTGTCAAACCTTTCTCTGGTACCACTTCTTGTAGCTGTCTTCGGCTGTCCGATTGGCAGGGAAGCCGTTGCATACCATGAAGCTGAGACATACTGGCACTGCGTGGAGAACCTTGTTTGACCCAAACCAGGATGCATAGCATAAAAAAGGGCCGCTCAACTGAGCAGCCCCAAAAAACACAAACTAAACCGACACTTACTTTTTGAATAGTTTTCTTCTGTTTCTGTAGCCATCTCGCTCTTTGTACCAGTCCATATAGCTATAGCCATAGCTTTGGGCCCAGTCTCTAAACCGAAGGTGGCCTTCTCTAATATCTATTTTCTCCGTAGGATAATCGAAGCTTTCAGGCAGGTGAATAGCCCACGGCAAATCTGTTTTGGAACGGTAATAGACTCCGGCATCCGGATCGGAATTATCGTCTAAGGTTCCAAAGTATTCTGAGTTCACCAGATTGGTTGGTTCATAGCCGGGCAGGTGTACTTCACGTCCACGGTCTTGTCCAATAATCAGAAATGGATTGTAAGGAGCTGTGCCAATCTCTGAATAAGCCTTTGGGTTGGTCAGCTGAGTTTGTATGGTCAAAACTTGAGGTTCCAACTCTTGTGCTCCGTCTTCAGTATTTACAAACCCTGAAGTAGAAAAGAGGTCGTGTACACTGCTGGTTACTATAAACACCGCATTGTCTTGTCCTTGCTCAGTGCCGTTTCCATTCAGCTTTATGTTGGCATTGTTAATCAACTGTCCGGTGCTGGAACTAACGTCTCCAGGCAGCAGCTTGGTGGCAAAACCAAAGCCGTTTCGGTAACCAGCTCCAATGGCTCTCACCTTAAACTTAGACTCCATTTCTACAACCTTATTATCCGCATTCAGAATGTGCTTGAACTGATAGTCAATCACCAGGTCGTTAAAGTCGTAGTCTCCATAGTTTGGCCAATTGTCTTCAAAGGCAAAACTGCCAAAGGTAGAAGATGAAGGGTAATAGCTGGAGTAAGCTTTATTGGCATCATTAGGGAATTCGTCCAACACATCGTTGATTCCGTCACCGTCAGAGTCTAATGTGCCTGGCTTATCTACCGGGCTCACATTAGTGGTGCTAATAGCGGTGGGAGGGTTAGAAGTTACAAACATAATGGCATCGTTAAAATCCTGATCGCACCACAGGTATTCCCGATTCACATCTTCAAAGCCCAGTAAAAAGAGCTCGTTTTCTTCGTCCCAAAGAAGCACATTGTGTTGTCTAAGCGCAGGATCGCTCTCAGGATTCAGGTCTTTATCGGCAAATACCAGATAATCATAGCTTTCAGAATTCCAGCCATTCCATCCGTCAGCCAAAAGTACAAGCCCAATGGAAGTGCCGGGTTCAAAGCGTCCGAGATTAATTTTATCGCCTGATCGTAATTTACCGCCCGACCCAAAATAAGACAGGTTCGGGAAGGCCACATTAATTACATCAATATCGTCTAGTGTACTGGGAGGGTTGCTCGTAGGGTAGGTGTAAAAACCAATCGCATTTCTCCATCCTGCACCCTCATGTACAAAGGTTAGCCATACATCGGCAGTTTCTACTATATCCAGAGTAGTTTTACGGCCATCAGCCAGGTAGGTAGGATGATAATCGGGAACGGGTTGTCCTTCAGGCAATGAAGAATTTATGATGTCTAATAAATCGGTACTAATCTTATCTCTTTTCTTCTCCAGGTTTTTGGGCACACCCCACCAAAAGCTATAGTTATCCATGTAGCTGAAAGTAATTCCGTTTACTGAATAGCTTTGGTTGGCAGCAGTGCCTCCCTGAGATTGTTCCTCTTTCTCTATAATGGCCGACTTAAGTTCTCCTTCGGCATAAACAACTTCTATGAGGTTGTTTTGAATGGGTACCTGAATTTGTCCTGGAATACCTACAAATGCAGATTGAACATAAACAGATTCATAATATGCCGGAAGGCTAAGATTGTCGCTGAAAGCTCCGCTGGCATTGGTAACTGCAGTAAACAACTGCTTACCAAGTGTATCTCCGTCAACTTCAAAAATGGAGAATTTTACGCCCCTAAAGGCGTTCCCTGAGGCGTCAGCCAAACTTATATCTATGGCAACCTCCTGGGTAGTGGCAAAGTCGAAATTAGTAGTTTCGTTAACCGTTTCTTCTAATTCAACAACTGGCTTTTCGAGGCAACTTTGTACCAGGAGAAGCAAAGTAATCAATGGCAATAGTTTTTTCATTGTTGTTTGCTCTGGTGAAAATTTAATTTGAATAGTGGCTTTTGGTGTTGTTGCATTAGTGTTTGGTTAACGAGCGGTTATTGGCAGAATCTAAGCCACTCGTTTCATCTTATCTTTTTGCTTAAAGCCCATGGCTGTCATAAGTCTAAGCTGCATTTCTACGGGATTAAAGGGTTTACTCATGGTATCTTTGGCTCCAAGTTTTAGGGCCTCAATGCGTTGATCACTCTTGTCCTGATCGGTCAATACAATAAGTGGAATGTTGTTTTGCTCCAGCGTGGCTATCATTTGCTGAAAGCCTTCACGCTCACGGCTGGCATTCGAATGAAAGTTGGACAGTATGGCTGCCGGTCTCAAATTCTTTTCCAGATATTCTAATGCCTCAGTAGGGGTTTCTACGGCATTCACATCAAAATTCTTGCTCAGGTAATTGATGAGGAAGAGTCTCATCATGTAGCTGTGTTCAACGATAAGTATGGTTTCCATGCGATTGTTTTTCTTCAAATCTGCCTCGTTTACAGGCATTTTTCAGGCAGAATCGATCAATGGTAGTGATTCTTCGATAACTGGTAAGCTATTACAGATTACTCTCTGTCTATGGGGGTGGGGTAAATGGCTACCAACAGTATTTAAGGTCAAAGTTCAAGTGAAATGAACTCAAAAATGCATGTACAACTAAATTTCAAAGGAATGAAAAACCTAAAAAACCTGATGTTAGCGGCACTCGTGCTATTGGTAGGGCTGTGTACAGCCTGTGATAATGAAGATGCCAACCCAGACATTTTGAATGAAGTAGCAGCCGAAGCTGAGACTACCGAACTGGATTCTGCAGCCTTTGGCAGTAGTCAAATGGAAGAGTGGACGGTGCTTGCTGCAGATGACCTGCCCCCAGCTGTTGTCGACTATGTTTCCGAAAATTATCCTTCAGAAGCCATTACCAAAGCCTGGCTAGACGAAAATGGTGGTTATGTGGTATTGCTGCAAAACAGGACAGCCCTGCGTTTTGACAATGCCGGGAATCATACTGAAACCATAGAGGAAGCCGGTAGAAGAAAAAGAAGACCGGAGATTACCGCCATAGCGACTGAAGATCTGCCGGAAGCCATTAGCCTCTATCTGGCCGATAATTATGCCGATTTTGCGATAGAAAGGGCAGGAACAGATGCCGAAGGCCAATATTATGTGAAGCTGGCCGAGGGACCACTCGTAATATTCGATGCGCAGGGCAATTTTGTGGAAGAAAGAAGTGCGCAAGACAAAAAACGAAGAAGAAAGCGCAGAGCACATGACGAAGACTGGGAGGCCATACCGACCGACTCTTTGCCGACAGCTGTTTTACGCTACATTGCCGAGCACTACCCAGACAACGAATTGGTCCGTGCCGGAACAAACAGGGAAGGGCAGTATGGAGTTGTTCTGGATTCGGCTATTGCGCTCTTGTTCGATGCCGATGGTCATTTTATTGCGGCCAGAGAACTCGGCAGTCATCACAGTAGAGAGTGGACGGCTATAGATTCTGAGAGTTTGCCCCAAAACGTGCTGGATTATATAGCCACAAATTATCCTGATGCCACTATAATGCGGGCCGGAACCAACGCGGCTGGTGAGTATGGGGTGATATTAAATGAACCAACCCTAGCACTGCTTTTTGCAGCCGATGGCTCCTTTATTGAGAGTCAACGTTATGGTCATCATGGAGGTGATAATTGTGAAAATGAAGGGTAAACTATTTATGGGTCAACGGGGCAAATGACCTCCTGATCAACCCGGCTTTGGCGCCAATAAGTTTGGAATCTACAGAACTTATTGGCGCTTTTTTTAGCCCTGTAGGGCTAAAAAAGTATGCGTAAACTCACATTAGGAGTGAAGCGTAAGAAGAATTTGGTTCGTTCAAGCACATCTACATCGCCATTCCTATTAAAATCTACCAAATAGCTTACAGCATAGGTATTGGTTCTATTCAACAGGTTGATGAAGCTAAGGCCTACTTCACCTTTCCAGTTATGTCCTTTAAACCTGTGCCAAATAGAAGCATCTACCCGGTGGTAATTTGGCAGTCTGATACTATTAGGTGCGCTAAAACGCAGTTTATATTGTCTGTCTCCCGGGTTACCCTGCCCCGGAGGTGGCGGAGGTCGTCTGTCATCAAGCCTCACATTGTCAATACTGGTATAAGGAGCCCCGGTTTTAAAGGTGTAACCCAGCGAAAATTCCCATGCTCCTTTGCTGTAGCTGCCCGACCAACCAACCTGATGTCGAATATTCAGACTTGAAGGAAAGGAATTGGGAAAAAGGTTGCTGAAGCTAACCTCAGAGTCTTGAAAGTTGTAATTTACCCACGTGCGAAAATATTTCCAGCGTTTGCGCAGGGTAAGGTCTACTCCCCAAATGCGTTCGCTGCCCTGGTTGAAGCCATCTTCGCGAGTAAACCCAAAGCCCAGATTACGCGCCAATAGCCCATCGATAGCTTTTGTGTAAATGTCCACATCCCATAACCAGTCTGCATAATTGTAGATCAACCCTATGCTCAACTGTTGGTTTTCTACTAAAGGTACAAGTTCTTCACTATCAGCTAGTAACCAGTGCTGTTCCACGGCATTAGAAAGGGTGAACTGAGATTCTTTGATCGTACTTAGATACTGATGGTAAAGACCGTACGATGATTTGAACAGCAGGTGAGAGCCCAGATTGTAATTGAGCTTAATTTGAGGACTGAAAACTGTTTTTTGCAGCGACTCGAGCAGGGTGAGTCGGCCACTGAGCACCAACTCAAAGTCTTGGTTCATTGTTAAATTCATATCGCTAAAAAAGGCGTGCACATTGGCCTTTGAGTCGATTAGCTCAGCATTGTTTTGTTCAAAGAAGTTTTGGGTATTGATGAGGTTGACAATGTCTAAATTATTGAACTGATAGCCATAACTAAGCAAATGACCCTTTCCAAATCTTTGGGTGAGTGCCACCCGGGCTTCCCAGTTTTTAACTGTGTTGCTTCTGCTTTCCGTATCGTCATCGCTGGTATCGGAGGGGTTACGCAGGTTGGTGAAAGAGTAGGCCATGGCATAGTCGGAATAAGCCATGCTAACAGCCAAGGAGGTTCTATCGGCCACCCGGTGGTTCCAGGCCAGATCGGCTCCGTAGCTATTCACCTCATGCGCCTGCTCAATGTTGATCCTTTGCTGAGGATTCATTTCCTTATAGCCAAACTGGCTATGTGCCGAAATGTAGCCAATACTAAAGTTCGATCGACTGGACGCTTCATAGTTCCATTGTAGGTTTAAGTCGCTAAAATTCAGATTGTTGCTAAAGTCGGCTACACGCAATAGCCCTTGTCTATCTCTGGTCTCGCTTTCAAAAAGCTTGCGGCCGTAAGCGTTGAAGGTCCAGGTGGGTATGGCATCGTTATACGAACGTCTGGCGGCCAGCATCAGAGAGCCTTTTTTATCCAACATAGGCAACTTGAGGAAACCATCGGCATGGGTCATATTAGTACTTATTTCTCCGCTGATTTTGTCCTCAACAGAATTTCGGGGTTGTATGGCTATTAGGCCGGCAGAAGCTCCTCCGTAGCGCACCGGAATGTAGTTTTTGTAGATATCGAGTGCCCCCACCGAAGAGGGAATGAAACTAGAAATATTGCCAAAATAATGGGCAGTATGATAAATGGGCACATTGTTCCAATAAAGCAACGTATTGTCTCTGGAACTACCCCTTATATTGATGCCGGAGGCCGACTCATCGTTGGAGCTGACGCCTGCAATAATTTGTGCTGAAAGAAGCACATCACGCTCCGAAAGACCGGGCAAAATTTCCATCTTTTGTGGTAAAATGCGAAAGCTATTGGCTTTGGGGTCAGCTACTATGCCCGGATTCAGGTATTCTTTTATCTCATAGTCATTCAATTCCAGTGGTTCCGGATAAAGGTTGAGTTTGAGGCTACTTACCGCAGACAGGGTATCTAACCAAATGCTTTTGGTTTGGTAGCCCAGAAAAAATACCTCTAGCCACTGTTCTTTTCCGGCCGGAATAATTAAACGGGCAACCCCTTCATTGTTGGCTATTTGCCCTTTGGAGGTTCCTTTTAGCCGAACGGTTGAAAAGGGTAGTGGTACTCCTGTTTCACCATCTTTAATCTGCAGTTCTATAAATCGAGAGTCTGCTTTTTTTATGACATAAAACTTATCCTTAACCCTTTCAAAGCTTAAGGGTAAATTCTGCAGCAATTGGCGGAGAGCCTTTTCCGTAGAAAGTGTTGAGTCCGGTAAAGAAGTTGTTAATCCTTTAATTTCTGCCGGATTGTAGGAAAAATAGACACCATAAGTACTTTCCAGTTGGGCCAACACCTGTTTTAAAGGCCGCTGTTCATTAGAGCTACTTTCTGCCTGCCCAAAGACCGCAGCACAACAGGTTGAGAACAGCCAAAAACTAAGGATTTTGACGGCCGCTGATCGTAAGTACTTTGTTTTGCGGGTCATAGGTATAGTCTAGTTCTGCAGCCGACAAGACGATGCGCAGAGCACTCTCTACATCATCGGTTGGGAAAGCTCCTGTAAATCTAATCGAGTCCGTTGAAATATTAGAACGGATGGTTATGCCATAGCTATTTTCTAGTTGCACAAGTGCTTCCTGAAGGGGAGCATCTTCTAATTCCACCATGTGCTCACTAATCCATAAAGGTTTGTTTTCCACCGGTTTTGTCCAGCTTTTGTGTAATACACCATTTTCTAACCGCAAGCCTTCGCCTTTTTGAAGCTGCTGTCGGGTGCTACTCCCTTCAACAGCCACTAGCCCTGAATATACCTGTACTTCCAGCACGTTTCTAAGTTGTTTCACATTGAAACTGGTGCCCAGCACTTTTATGCTACCTTCAGAGGTTTGGACTTCAAAATCTATCCCCCTGGTTACTTCAAAAAAAGCTTCTCCCCGGAGCTTCAGTTTTCGATCTTCCGCAAAATCAGAGGTTTTGTATCGCAGTTCACTGTTGGCATTTAAGGTAACCACAGAGGCATCTGGCAATGTAATGGCTAAGGTCTCACCAAAGCCGGTGTTGTGAGTGGTATACCCGGTTTGGGTGAGGTAGTATACCAAGCTTACACCAACAATAAGTAGGGCCGCAACGGCTATTTTCCAGAACGAGAAAGCGCTGGGTCCTTGCTCTTTTTTGAGCGCGTGTAGCTTTTGTAGTTCGGCCTCTACATCGTAGTCAGGAAAGCCCAGTTTGTCGGTGGCTTGCAAAATTTGCAGGTAGTCCTGTCCCTCAGGCGATTGCTCAAAAGCTATACGCTTGGCTTCCGAAAGCTTGCCTTGCAGCCAGCGATTGATGGTTTCTTCGCTATGGTGGTTGTCGCTCATTGGTGTTGTTCTACCCTTACATCCGGCCAGATGGATTTTACCCTACCTAATGTTTATATATTTTCATGAATGTCTGCTCTTAGTTTTTGGAGAGCCTTATGCATGCGTTTTTCAACCGCCTTTACACTCACCTCCAGTAGTTCAGCTATTTCAGTATAGGTAAGTTTTTCAATCCGGTTCATCAGAAACACTTCGCGCTGGCCCTCCGGTAAACTGGCAATAGCCGCCTGCACTTTTCGGTCAAATTCACTGAATTCCAGTTGATAGTGAGGAGTTTCATAATTGGTACTTTTTTGAATAAAGTGAATATGCTTGTCTTTGGTCTTCTCCTTATCAATGCTTTTAAGCATTTGGTTTTGTGCTACTCTGAAGACATAGGCTTTGGCCATGGCAGGTAGCACATTACTGCAGTTTTTCCATAAGGCAAGAAAGGCTTCCTGCACCATATCATTAGCTTTTTCAACATCCTTGTAGCGGGCATAGAGAAAATTCCGCAAGAGTGGGGCTATGCTTCTAAAGAGGGCATTGTAGATGAATTCATCGCAACTATGCTTGGCTTGTGAAAAATCCAATACGGTTTATTTTAGAGTAAGTATTGTGGTTGTTCTGGCCGGAACTTTAAAATCTTGTCCCACATTGGTGCTTTTGCCGGTGATTACATCCAGGCCAAAGGTATAGCCCCTTAACATTTCGAGGTGTTTTTTTCGTGAAATGGTGGCCTCCGTATCGTTCATATTCATAATAACCATTACGCGCTCGCGATTGGTATAGCGAAAATAAACATACACATTCTCTTCGGGTACAAAGTGTATCAGCTTGCCATTTTTAACTGCATCGCTGGTTTTTCTCCAGTTGGTTAGCTTGGTCACATAGCTATGCATGGCATTTTCTTCCGGTGTTCTCCCTTCGGCCGTAAAAACCGAGCGAGCGTCTCCCGGCCAACCGCCCGGCATATCGGCCCGTTTGGCACCATCTCCCCAAGAACCAGGCCCTGCTTTAAAGGCCAATTCCGTTCCGTAATAGACTTGCGGAATTCCTCGGGTGGTCATTAAGAAGGCGTAGGCCATTTTAAGGTTATTCAGGTTTTCGCCAAGAGTGCTGTAAATGCGGTTAATGTCATGGTTATCCAGGAAGATCACATTTTGCATGGGGTCGGAGTACAACCGATCTTGCGAAAGGGTGTAATAGAGACGCATGATGCCCGATTCCCATCCGAAGGGAGAGTTAAAGGCATCACGAACTGCAAAATGAATCTGGAAGTCCGTAACCGATGGCAGGTGAGAGTTATACCCATCATTTTCACCATCGCGATCTTTTTGCCAGTATGATTCATGGGCTACACTTTCTACCCATGATTCACCAACAATATTGAATGAAGGATAAGCCTCCAATACCTCTTTGGCCCAGCGAGCCATATAGTCCTGATAGGGGTAGAGGTAGGTATCCATTCGAATACCATCTATACCTGAATATTCTATCCACCATAAGGTGTTTTGAATAAGGTAGTCGGCTAATTGCTGGTTGCGCTGGTTCAGGTCGGGCATTTCGTTCACAAACCAGCCCTTTACCAGTCGGTCAGTGTCGTGCTGAGAGGCATAGGGATCGGAAGCTACTGTGCCACGATAGTTTGTGTTGCCATAGACGGACTGATCGTGCACCCAATCGTTGAAGGGTAGGTCCTTCATCCACCAATGCTGATCGCCAATGTGGTTGTGAATCATATCCATGATCACTTTAAGTCCTTTATCGTGGCAATCCTTTACAAAGGCTACAAACTCCTCATTGCTGCCAAAACGCCTGTCTATTTTATACATATCGGTAGCGGCATAGCCATGGTAAGCCTTGTATTCGGGAGTCTGATCGTTTTCAAAAACGGGGGTAAGCCAAACAGCCGTCATGCCCAGATTCTTTATATAATCCAGATGATCTTGAACGCCCTTAATGTCTCCTCCGTGCCTTCCGCTGGGGTCGTTTCTCCGGGCGGGTTCCAGCATTCCTTCTACCGTGTCATTGGCCGGGTTACCGTTGGCAAAACGGTCGGGCATGAGCAGGTATATTACATCTTCACTGCTAAAACCCTGATTTCTGTTGATGCTTTTGGCGCGTTCTTTCAGGCTGTAAGTAATGGTTTTGGTTTGATCTCCGTTTTTAAGGCTTAGGCTAAAACCGCCGGGTTTTACGTCAGGGTCAATTTGGAGATAAACAAACCGATAGTTGGGTGAGTCGCCTGTAATCTGTTTGGTGATTTTTATTCCCGGATGATCTACCGAAGCCTGAAACCGGCCAATGTTGGCCCCGTGAATCATGAGCTGCAATTGGTTGCTCTGCATTTGGGTATACCAAAAAGGAGGTTCTACCCGTAAATCGGTTTGCGCACTAAGAGACGAAACAAGGAGTAATAACAGAGCAAGCGGTCTAATCAGGTATCGGGTCATAGTTTTCGGTTTGTGTAGGGTAAACTAATCAATTCTCAAGATTTGAGAAAAGATATGAAGCTGAGTGGATCTAATTCACCCAATCAAACGTTTGCAATGCACCACACTTTTTTATGGCTTGCTGCCACACATACCGTCATAGAGAGGGTCAGTCACCAAAGTGCTGCTTTATTCTGTCCAGATCAATTTCTACAATAAAGTGATTATAGGAAGGAATGAGGCCATCGGGGTAATTGCGATTGCTGGTAAACACCAGAAAGCGCCTGTCCATAGAAACATAGGGACTAAACTCTTCTGCGGCTGTGTTAATGCGGTTGCCTAAAGAAACGGCTTTTGTCCATCGGCCGTTTTCGTTAAAAGAAATATACAAGTCTGTCGAGCCTTGTCCATCGGGCCTATCGGCCGAAGAAAACACAATAAACTTCTCATCTTTATCAATATAAAAGTCTCCTTCGTAGTAAGTAGAATTAATTGCTTCGGGTAACGCAACGGGTTTGGTAGCCCCTTTTTTCAGTACAAAAATATCGTAGCCTCTGTTGCCATTCTGAGCATTGAAATAGAGATTTCCATTTTCGGCAAGAGCCGGAGAACCTTCATTGCCCGGCATGTTATTTATGTGATTTAGAGGTTTGGGTTGTGTCCATTGGCCGTTTACCAACCTTGATTCGCAAATACCAAAGTCGCGACTTACTTCGCCTAAGGGGCCAATATTAGCTTGAAGCAACATATAATCTCCCTCCAGGTTCACCCAAGGAGAAGCATACTCAAACTGTTCTTTGAAAGGAATGATACTGCCCTGAGAGAAGGCACTGTCTGCATAGGGATATTGAATAATGCGAGATTTGCCATCTATGAGCTGGGTGCAAAGGCCAATGCTCAGTTTGCGATTAAAGTAGTTATTCCATTGTGGTAAATCGTTGGAGAGTGTGCCGGGGTGCAGAATTTGAGGTTCATTGTTCTGGCCGTTATCCTCTGATTTAGGTGGGTTATTATTGAAGCTGAAATAGCCGGTTGTTAAAAAGACAAGTAGTGTGGTGAGCTTTAGTCCTTGCATTGGTATTTAATTGTTTGGCGAATAACGACAGATTGAGAAAAAGTGACTTGGGTTTTTGATTAACGTTAAAAAAACTGTTTGAACGACAGTCAGGGCAAAAATGCCCATAGGCGATTCCCTTATGGCTGGTCAGAGTCAGGCAAGGGGAGTTAAGTAAAGTCCTTTATTTAAATGAACAGTGTGTTTGATTAGGAAAGCGTATTGCTTATACTGATCAAAAAATTGATGTGTTTTTCGGAAGATGTTCAACTTTGTTTGTCCTTCTGCACTTTTCTTTCCCATACTTATTATAGTTTTAGGCAGTAAACCTTAAATGCATGAACAAACTAACACTCCTCATTTCTTTGTCCCTGCTCAGTTTTTCACTGAATGCCCAGCACGATTACGGCCATATTTTATCCATGAAAGATCGTGCAGCCACCATTAACCGCCTGCTGGAAGATAAAGTTCAAAACTACCTGCCGGAAATCATGAGGCGAGAGGGTATAGACATGTGGGTGGTAGTTTCTCGCGAGTACAACGAAGACCCGGTAATTAAAACACTTTTGCCTGCCGAATGGCTGGCTGCCCGAAGAAGAACCATTCTTATTTTTTATGATCGTGGGCCGGAAAAGGGCATTGAAACCCTGGCTGTAGCCCGCTACGATGTGGGGTCTATTTTTAAAAGTGCCTGGGACAAGGAGCAACAGCCTAACCAATGGGCACGCTTTGCGGAGTTGGTCAAGGAGAGAAACCCTAAGAAGATTGGAGTGAATAAGTCGGAGTACTTTGGCTTGGCCGATGGTATTGTAGCCACCGATTATGAAGAGCTAAAAGCTTCTTTAGGCAATTGGGCCTCTCGTGTTGTTTCGGCCGAAAAGGTGGCCATTGGCTGGCTCGAAACCAGAACAGAAGCAGAGATGGCCATATATCCGCACATTGTGAGGCTGTCGCATAATATTATTAAGGAGGCATTTTCCAGCAAGGTGATTACTCCGGGAGTAACGACTACTGAAGATGTGGTGTGGTGGATGCGCGAAAAGGTAAAAGAGTTGAAGCTCGAAACCTGGTTTCATCCAACTATTGATGTGCAGCGGGCAGACCCTGAGAGTTTCGATCATCTGCGCACCTTTTCCAAACGACCAGAAAAGAACGTCATTATGCCGGGCGATCTGTTGCACTGCGATTTCGGTATCACTTACCTAAGGTTGAATACCGATCAGCAGCAGCACGCTTATGTACTGAGACCCGGAGAAACCGATGTTCCCGATTACCTGAAGAAGGCTTTTAAAAACGGAAATAGACTACAAGACATATTTACCGGTCATTTTAAAGAAGGACGTACGGGCAACGAAGTGCTCAAAATGAGTCGTGAACAAGCCATTACCGAGGGAATTAAGCCCTCCATATATACACACCCTATTGGTTACCACGGCCATGCTGCAGGCACAACACTCGGTATGTGGGACTCGCAGGGCGGGGTACCCGTTACGGGCGACTATCCACTGCATTTGAATACGGCCTATTCCATCGAACTGAATGCGGCCACCTACATTGAGGAGTGGGGGAAGGAAATACGTATAATGCTGGAGGAAGAAGCATACTTTGATGCCAGCGGAGTCCGCTACATTGATGGCCGCCAGGAAGAGATAATCATCGTACGTTAAGCAGCTTTTATGCGAATATCACTGCTTATAAGTCTATGGCTAATAAACTGCGCTATGTTAGGGCAAAGCTCAGGTAGTCTATCGGTTTTCGATTTGACTGACCAGACTTTTGAGCAGCCCGTACGACTGGAAGGAAATTGGGAGTTTTATTGGAATACTCTGGAGATAGATGGCCTGGACAAGCTGACACCTGTAGTTCTGGAGGTCCCTTCTGATTGGTATGACAACGCAGAATTGGGTTTTGCAAAAACGGGTTATGGCACTTACCGCACATTGGTGCGGATAAACCCTGGCCAGAAGGAGCCACTGGGGTTGAACATTCCGCATATTTTTAGCTCTTATAAACTATTTATAAACAGGGACTTAGTTTATGAGAGTGGTAGGGTTGGTGCAACTAAAGAAAGCTATGTGCCCTATAGAGAACCGCAGGTATTTTCATTGGCACCTACCGCTTCCGGAACCTATGAAATTATCATTCAGGTGGCCAATTATGACCATGTGAACTCTGGAATGATTTACGCACTGGAGTTAGGCAATTATGCCGACTTGCGTTATGAGCTAAATTTGCAACAAGATGTGAATTTGTTTCTGGCCGGAGGCCTCTTTATCACCGGCTTTGTGTTACTGGCTTTTTCTTTTGCTTATCAGCAGTTGGAGTGGCAAATACCCTTTTACGCATTATTCTCCATAAGCCTTATGTATCGAATGCTTGGAGCAGATCCGTATCCTTTGCATACCCTCATCAATCAGTTGCCTTTCGATTGGTCCATTCACATGGAATATGGAACCATACACACAGCAGCACTCTTTGGCGGATTGTTCATATTTTATTTGTATCCCAGACAAACCAACAAGTATCTCAAGTATATCTTCCTCTCCGGAGTGGCTATAAGTCTGGGCTGCGTGGTGTTTCTGGAGCCCATAGTGTTCACCGGTCTGCTGCAGTACTTCCTTTTCTTTGTACTATTTTATGTGGCGGTTTTCATAAACATTATTATAAAGGCCAAAGCCGAAAAGGAAATAACCTCAGGCTATCTGCTCTTCGCACTTGTGGTGGTGTTGGTTTGGACCCTCTTTCAGGTAATTAACTTTTTGAGTATTCGAGAAATACCCTATTACCTCAATGTAGCCCTGGTTTCGCTAATTATCGTGTTTTGCAACCTGGCCCTGTTCAGAACCTTTGTTCAAAAGATCAAAGCCATTGATAAGGAAGATTCGGTGCAACAGATCAATCGCAGCAAACAGACCATGCTTTCGCTCATTTCTCATGAGATTAAGACACCGGTGGCTACCCTGCAAATGAATATGGAAATGCTTCGTGCCAGCCAGGGAGCCCGACAAATGCCACCCGAGCTGATGTCTAAAATACTTCAGGGGGCTTCCGAAGCGGTAGAAGACATCAAGGAAATGGTCAACGACTTTGTTTACTTTATGAGTCGGGGAGGAGAGTCTACAGGGGTATATACTTTTGATGAGATTGCCGATCGTATCAGTCATCGATTTTCGATGGAAGTAAGACGGCCTACGCTAACCAAGGGAAAATACAAGACAGACATTACCACGCTGGAATATGTGTTGAGCACTCTGCTGAGTAATGCCCGCAAATACTCCATGAACAGCGACAGACAGCCCGAAATATATATGGCTAGTGTAGAAAAGCGGTTGGTCATTGAAGTAAGAGATTATGGTGAGGGAATGACAAAACAAGAACTCACCGAGCTTGGAAATCCCAAGATTGAACTGAATGAAAAATCTGAAGTTTCAGGTGTTGGTTTTTACCTTGCCAAGGAGTTGACACAGCTTCTCGGTCACAGCATAAATGTGGAGTCGAAAACCGGTGTAGGAACTTCCGTTAGAATTGAAATAGAACGCCATGATTAATTTACTGCTGGTAGACGATAATTTTTCGGTTAGAGATACCCTAAAAGACTTTCTCGAATTCTTTTACGATGATTTGGTTATTCACCAGGCAATGAATGGCCGGGATGCTATAGAAGAGGTTAAAAAGCACAAGATAGACATACTCATTTCTGACCAAATGATGCCCGATATGAAGGGGTCTGAGTTTATTGCCGAAGTAATAGAAACACTTAGTGAATATAAAACCTGGATATACATATACAGTGGCCAGCTGAAAGACGAACTTTCAGTAGAATTAAAAAATTACGGGGAGGTTCATATCATCGATAAATTCACTAATCCCATGTTCTTCAAGCAGATTATTGATGAGTATAAAGCAGCGCAAACTAAATAGCCTATATACACCCCAAAATGCAGAAGATTTGTCTTATTTTGGTGCCTTCAACCGATGGAAAGCAGCAAGAAAGACTTCTACAACTATTTCTCGAAAAACCTGATAAAAGGCATTCTTTATCTGGTTATACTTGTTGTACTGCTCATTCTCTTTAAAAACTATTTTCAGACCCAGTATGATACCATTGAGCATTGGGTATCTGACGATTACCTGCTGATGCTTGTCATTTTTGTGGTGTCGGAAATATTGGTAGGTATTCTGCCTCCGGAGCTATTTATGATTTGGTCTAAGGACGACCCCATAATGGTTTATACCATCATTGTAATTGTGATGGCCTTGCTTTCTATTGGTGCCGGATGGCTAAACTTTGCAGTGGGAAAAGTAATTAGCACCAAAGATTTTTTTCATCGCTGGTTCGATAAGCGACTAAAAAAGTACCAAATGAGGTACGATCAATATGGAGGTGGTTTTATCATTGTGGCTGCACTTACACCCTTGCCATACTCACTGATTTCTCTGGTCACCGGCTCAATGGACTACCCGCTCAAAAAATACCTGATTTATTCTTCCTTCAGAATACTCCGCTTTGTGGTATACGGAATCATTATTTGGCATTTAGAGGGAGTTATCTAATAGGGTTACTCATTTAGCTTGTCCAGTATACTACTCACAAGCTGTGTCCTCACAGCGTCTTTGAACAGCCCTTTGTGTAGATACAAATGGAGGCAAGGTTCAGGAATATACTTCTTGCGGCTTAAGTAAGTAACCCCAATTATCTAATGAGTAACGAGTTGTAGAGTACCCATCAATTCAATTAAGGCCGTGTTTAGTTGATGCAATAGGGCTTTAATCTTTATCTTCCCCAAAATATTCATTCATGGACCGTAGAAAATTTTTGGGTAGCAGCCTTCTGGCCAGTGCACTTTCAGTTTTCCCCCACCAGTGGAGCCGTTCTTCGACAAGGGCAGAGACTTTTCAGCTAAACTACGCGCCTCACTTTGGTATGTTCAGACATTCGGCCCCGGGAGGCGTTTTAAATGAACTCGATTTTATGGCCGAACATGGCTTTCGGTCGTTGGAAGACAACGACATGAAAAAACGCCCCTTAGAGCAGCAACGGCAGATTGCAGCGCGATTGGAAAAGCATAACATGCAAATGGGTGTTTTTGTGGCCCATACTATTTTTTGGACTGAGCCTAACCTGGCCGGTGGAAAAGCCGAGGGCAGAGAGCTCTTTCTAAAAGAAATTCAAGAATCGGTAGAGGTAGCCAAGCGTGTAAATGCTAAGTGGATGACCGTGGTACCCGGGCATGTAGACCTAAGAAAAGACATGGGTTACCAGACCGCCCATGTGGTAGAAAGCCTCAAGCGGGCCGCTGAAATTCTGGAACCCCATGGACTCGTAATGGTACTGGAGCCTCTAAATAAGCGCGATCACCCCGGTTTATTTTTGACCAAAGCGGCACAAGCCTATGAGATTTGTAAAGCCGTAGATAGTCCTTCCTGTAAAATTCTGTTCGATATATACCACCAGCAGATAACCGAGGGCAACCTCATTCCTAACATAGAGGCCTCATGGGAGGAGATTGCATACTTTCAGGTAGGCGATAATCCGGGAAGGAGAGAGCCAACTACAGGAGAAATCAATTATCTCAATGTGTTCAAACATATTCATGCCAAAGGATTTAATGGAATAATAGGGATGGAGCATGGTAACAGTCGGCCCGGAGCTGATGGAGAAATGGCCGTTATTGAGGCATACCGTAAAAGTGATTCATTCTGATGACCCGGAGCGATTGTAAGTGTGGTTTTGCAAATGCTTAGAATGAATATAGCAAAGGGAGAGGGGGAATTCCAAATCACCCTTTCACCCTCAGTATTTAAAAACCATCAGTGAGCAGCGTATTTATCGGCTCAGTTCAGTTTTTGGGCAATGGCTTCAACGGTTTTCTTACTGTTACCTATAAATATTTCGCCATCAATCAGAAACACCGGACGCTTCAGAAAAGTGTACTCATTTAAGATATGCTGCTTCATTTCATCTTCAGAAAGTTCTTTTTCATGAAGCCCAAGCAATCTGTATTTTCTGGCCACCTTACTAAAAAGGCTTTCGTAGCTTCCGGCAAGAGCTCTCATTTCACTAAGCTGGTCGGGTGTAATTGGTTCGTTTTTAATGTCTTGTGTTTCAAAACCTGACAAATCGAAACCATCCATAATGCGCTTACAGGTATTGCAGGTAGAGAGGTAGTAAACTTTTCTCATCTTTAATTTTATTTGTCCTTTTCCAATAAAACGGCCAAAATTATCCGTTCCGAATCAATTTTGGAAAACTTTCACTTGTATGTTTTGAACAAATCATCTTTCTTGTGACGCTGTAAAAAATAACTAAACTACTAAACTGAGGGAGAGAGGTTGCTAGCCTTTCTTAAACTAAAAATCAAAAAAGACCATGAAAAGACTATCTAGAGTTGTTTTAGCCGCTGTTTGCTTTGCCTTCGTATCTGTTGCCTCTATGGCACAAGATGAATTGACCGATCAGGATTACAAAGATTATGCAGTGATTCTTCTAGCTCAAAAAGCAATCACTGACAAAATTAGCCCAATGGTGAACGATCTTATTGCAAGACAAGAGGGTATGACCGGCCAACGATTTCAAGAGTTGAGGTCTAAACAAGGCGAGCCGGCCAAAGATTGGGAAAAGCAATTCTTAAACCTGGTGAACAAAGAAATTAAAGAAAAGCAACAGGCTGCCACTAGTGTAGTAACTACATTGGCTAAACATAGCTTAGGTGCTTCAAAATATAACGCTGTTAAAAAAGCTTACGCTCAAGGTGGCGATGCTAAGGCCAAAGTAGATGCTTTCATGGCCGATTTAGTAGAAAAGCCTTAATCAACCTTAACATACTAAAAACGAAAAGAGACTGCCCCAAGGCAGTCTTTTTTTGTGTCCAGTCCTTACTTGGAACCCATTGGCGCTTTATTCCATACAGGCAGTACGTTTCATTTTTAAACCATAAACCGCTTCAATTCGTGGTCTTTTTTTACGCATTCCATAATAATTGAATAGGTTTGTCTTTATTAGAAGAAAATACCATTCGCTTGAAGATTAAACACTGGCAAATCATTTTTCTATGCCTATGCCTTTTGGCTCCCGTAAGCGGCCATGCGCAACTTTTCAAGAAAAAGAACAAAAAGAAGAAGAGCGAAATTCAAGGCTTTGTGCTGGAAGAGGGAGTGACTCCGGAAGAGCGCCAAAAAGCTCTGGAACGTCAGTTAGTGAGCCCTGTGCGCAAAATGCTCAACCGATTCAATTTTCAGATTGAAAAGAGCTATGGCTACTTTGCCTATCATAATCCGCTGGAGGGAATTTCAGTAATCCGAAACCCCAGAAATGACCTTTTATACCTGGTGCCTCTTGGAGAAGAAACCGGCACCAATCTACCCGCAACAGGATATACTAACTGGTTCAATCGTTTGGAAACCACAACCGTTGATTATATAGACGATGACAGTCAGATTGTACGCACCGATACGGCAAGCTTTGCATACAGCAACTCAGGCCGATACAATCCGCTTACGTTGCGCGTTTCTCTTAGTCTAAAAAAATTAGACAGAGGACATTTTGAACGAACAGGAGAGAAGCGCTATCTGGACGATGACCTGATCCGAGTAGGGGGAGGTATTGGCTTTGGGGCAATGAAATTCAGGCATCCCTCTTCAGAGCAAGATGTAGATCCAATACTCAGGCGCTACAGCCTTCCTGAAACCAAACTATCCACCACCAAGCTTTTTGGCTCTGTAAGCTATAACTTTTACTCGCTGGGCGATTTTTCCATGTTGGCCGATGTGTATGGCGGAGTGTGGAAGATAAAAGCTTCACAGGTAAATAAGGAACAGGTAACTTACGATCCCTTCTTCAATGTGGGGCTCATGTTTCAAACCACCTTTTCCAAATACTTTAAAGGCTACATAAGACCTTCGTTTGAAATGCGGTCCTATACCTTGGCCGATGACGCCATCAGTATGCCGCACAAGTTCACCATGTTTAGCATAGACCTGGGGCTTTTGCTCAAATACCCTACCTATCCGCGCAACCGGTACGTGGCCAATCAGGTGCAAATGGAGCATGTTTTCAACGGAAAAATGTATCGGGGAAGGCCATTTTATAAAAAGCAAAACCCACGCTACGGTCAAAACCGGGTAAGGCGAAAACCCGGAGGCTCATTCTTTCCAATCATCAAACAAAAGAAGTCGAAAAAAGGCAGCGGAAAAGGCAATTAAACCCTTGGTTTTTGCCCTGTCGATCGGATATTTTTTGGTATCTTGCCGCCTTAATCAAACGGACTTTTTAACCAATTTATGGCAGAAGGAGACAAGGAAACAATCATCCCGATAAACATAGAAGATGAGATGCGGGGTGCCTACATCGACTACTCCATGTCGGTGATTATCTCAAGGGCATTACCAGATGTTCGAGATGGACTAAAACCTGTACACAGAAGGGTACTTTACGGAATGCTCGACCTTGGGGTCAACTGGAATAAACCATATAAAAAATCAGCTAGAATTGTAGGAGAGGTGTTGGGTAAGTATCACCCACACGGTGACTCTTCAGTATACGATACCATGGTGCGTATGGCCCAGGAGTGGTCGTTGCGCTATCCGCTGGTCGATGGGCAGGGTAACTTTGGTTCCATCGATGGCGATTCGCCCGCGGCCATGCGTTATACCGAGGCCAGGCTAAAGCGCATTGCAGAAGAAATGCTGGCCGATATCAACAAAGATACGGTCGATTTTCAGCTCAACTTCGATGACTCCCTCAAAGAGCCTACCGTATTGCCGGGTAAATTGCCCTGCTTGTTGGTCAATGGTTCTTCCGGTATTGCAGTGGGTATGGCCACCAACATGGCACCTCATAACCTTACGGAGGTAGTAAACGGTACCATTGCCTACATAGAAAACAATGACATTACCATAGCCGAATTGATGGAGCACATAACCGCTCCCGACTTCCCAACGGGAGGTACCATTTATGGCTATACCGGGGTAAAGTCGGCTTTCGAAACCGGAAGAGGAAGAATTGTGCTGCGAGCTAAGGCCGACATTGAGACCACCAAGAGTGGAAGAGAGCAAATTATCGTTACGGAAATTCCTTACATGGTCAATAAAGCCAGCATGATTGAAAAGACTGCGGCTTTGGTCAATGAAAAGAAGATTGAGGGTATTTCCGATATTCGCGATGAGTCTGACCGGAGTGGATTACGCATTGTGTATGAGCTTAAAAAAGATGCAATTGGAAACGTGGTCTTAAACAATTTGTTTAAGTATACCCAGTTGCAATCTTCGTTTGGGGTGAACAATGTGGCTTTGGTGAAAGGCCGACCATACACCCTCAACCTCAAAGACCTCATCAAGAATTATGTAGATCACCGGCACGAGGTGGTTATCCGTAGAACGCAGTATGAGCTTAACGAAGCTGAAAAGCGTGCTCATATTTTGGAAGGATACCTCATTGCACTCGATAACCTCGATGAAGTGATCAATCTCATTCGTTCGTCCAGAGATCCGGAAATAGCCAAAAATGGGCTAATAGATAAGTTTGGTCTGTCAGAGATTCAGGCCAAAGCTATTCTGGAAATGCGACTTCAGCGTTTGACAGGCCTTGAACGCGATAAGATTAAGAAAGAGTACGAAGAGATTATGGAGCTCATTGCCCGCTTGAAGGAGATTCTTGAGAAAGAGGAGCTTCGAATGGGTATTATTAAAGACGAGCTGATTGAACTTCGCGATCGCTATGGTGATGAGCGAAGAACAGACATAGTCCATTCGGCCGAAGACTTCACCACCGAAGATATGATCCCGAACGAAGAGATGATTATCACCATCTCGCATCAGGGATATATTAAGCGTACCCTATTATCAGAATATAGAAGACAAGGCCGCGGAGGTGTGGGCGCCAGAGGTGCCGCTACCAAAGACGATGACTTTACCGAGTATCTATTCACCGGATGGACTCACAATTACCTGCTCATTTTCACAGAGTTTGGTAAAGTGTTCTGGAAAAAAGTATGGGAATTACCGGAAGGAAGCAAGGTTTCTAAAGGACGTCCCGTTCAGAACCTGCTCAATATTGAACCCGGTGATAAAATACGGGCTGTAATTAATGCCGAAGACCTGAAAGACGAAGACTACATAAACAACCACTATGTGGTGATGTGTACAGAGTCTGGTACTATTAAGAAAACTTCGCTTGAAGCTTATTCACGTCCGAGAACCAACGGAATCAATGCCATTACTATCCACGAAGGCGATCGTCTGCTGGAAGTAAAACTTACCAATGGCGATAACCACATCATTATTGGTAAGCGTAGTGGCAAGGTAGTTCACTTCCACGAGAGCGATGTACGGGCCATGGGTCGTACGGCTGCAGGAGTGAGGGGAGTAACCCTTGAAGGTGACGATGATAAGGTAATTGGCATGGTATGTGTTTCTAGAGATGATGCTAATCTGTTAGTCGTTTCTGAAAAAGGCTACGGAAAGCGCTCTCCAATAGATGATTACCGAATTACCAAGCGAGGTGGTAAAGGCGTAAAGACCATTAACATTACTGAAAAAACAGGTAACTTAGTGTCTATCAAAGAGGTAATCGACTCTGATGACTTGATGATTATCAATAAATCGGGAATTACCATTAGAATTTCTGTAGCTGATTTGCGTGTAATGGGTAGAGCTACCCAGGGCGTTAAACTAATCAGACTGCAGGAAGGCGATGAGATTTCTTCTGTAGAAAAAATTGAACAAATGGAAGAAGATGCGGAGCTTGACAATGAGCTTACCGATGAAAACAATGAGGGCGGAGAAGAGACCACCTCAGAAACTACTGAATAATTATTGAAACTAAAATTAGACTAATACTCATGAAAAAACTGTTTTTCACATTTGCGCTTTCATTTCTGGTAATGGGAGCGTTTGCACAAAAGAAAGTACTTAAAGACGCTCAGAAAGCCTTTAGAAAGGGCGAAATGGAGTCGGCTATTGAGCTGGCTACTCAGGCTACTCAAGATGCTGAAACCGGTGCAGAAGCGGATGTATACATATTGCTGGGCGATATTTATAAAGAGAAATATGTACAAGATGGGAAAACCGATGCCGAGTTGGCTAAAACCAGCTATGAGTGGTACCAAAAAGCTATAGAAAAGGGTGGCGATAAAGTGAAAGAAGACCTGATGAAAGAAGCGGTGGTAAACCCTCAGGATCCGACCAAAACCCTTGGTGGTGGTGGCCTTGGCCAGTTAGAAGCTTTCTTGCTAGATAGAGGTAATAAAGCGCTGGAAGAGGAAGATTACGAAACAGCCTACCAGTTGCTGCGCGTAGCCACCATGATTAGAACTGAAATTGCCAAAGATTTCTTCGTAGGTTATGCTGCACAGAATGCAGAAGCCGATGATGTGGCTTATGAGTACTACAAGAAAGTAATTGCTTACGATGAGGAGTACGAGAATAAGAACTACGCCTACAACATGGTTATTCAGCACCAAATGGAGAACGAGATGTTCGATGAAGCCTTGGCTTCAATCAGAGCAGCTCAGAAGGCTTTCCCTGAAGATGATATTTACAGACAGTGGGAGGTAGATGTACTTATTCAGACTAAGAAAATGGACGAGGCCATTGAAAACCTCAAGAAGCTTATCGAAGGTGGTAATGCTGAAAAAAATATCTACTACATGTTGGCTTACCTGCAATGGAACAACGATAACCTGGATGATGCCGAGAAGAACGCTAAAAAAGCGCTAGAGCTAGACCCTAACTACGCAGAAGCTCTATACGTAGCCGCTTCAGTAATCTATAATAAAGGTGCGGCCTTTATGACTGAGGCCAATAGCACAATGGATGATGATGCGAAATATAAGGAGCTAAAAGACAAGGCTCTGGCTAAATTCAAAGAAGCCATGCCAATGTTCGAAAAGGCAGTTGCTGCAGATCCGAACGATGTGTACTCACTAAGACCGTTGAGCACCATCTATGATCAGTTAGGAATGGACGCTAAGCGTGATGAGATATTGGATAGATTAGAAAAACTCGAAGGAGGTAACTAATCAGAATAAAGGGAGGTTGAGGAGCCTCCCTTTATAAATGAATTTATTATTTAACATAATGTAAATTATATAACAAACCCCTAATAATTCCTGTAATACAAGCATAGCGAGTATTTAACATAAAACCGTTATCTACACTTTAGTGAGATAACTGTAGGTTTTATGTTAAGGGAATTCACGCTTAGCTAATCCCGACTCTCTGTTATATAATTTCATATTATATTAACCAGCTAAGCTGGACCGTGACTATTCGTTTCTTGGAACTCAGTACTTGGGGTCATTGCTCAACGAGTTCATCTCGTGTCCATGTTATATAATTAGTTTTATTTTAAATAGCCGCTTCGGCCAGCGCACGATCCATCGCACACCTTCCGCTGATCCAAGCGCCTATTAATTGCTTTCAGCCCACCCACTTCCAGCTAAGGCTGGATATTGGCCATTCAACAGCAAGAGAATTCCAGGCAATTGTGACGTTGTATTTTACGATACATGATCATTCGTACAGGATTAATTCATCTACGCGATTCTCAGGCGTTAGAAAATTGCCTGTAATACACTTGCTTTATCCAACGCGCTCTGTCCGCAGCGTCCATCACCAAAGAGCGTCATTGTGAGGAACCAATCAGCCAGTTGGCTGATTGGTGACGTGACAATCTCCTTGCTAATGGCAGTATGGCTCACAGGTTGTCTTTCTCTTATCTGTGTTCGCATTGCCCTCGTGCCGGGCTGGCAAATACTTTTTTCTTAGATAAAAAAGTATTCAAAAAATCAAGCCAAAACAAACCTTCAACCCGCATGGCCAGACGCTGGCCCGGTGTTTTGGCAACCCACCCACCTTTCTGATTGATAATTCTACTTAACATAATATTGATACTTAGGTATTCCCCACAGAGAAAAGCAAAGTTCCGGTTGCTCTTCAGGAAATGACAAGGGTAAAAGAATCAAGGCTTATTTAGCCACCGCTCAAACCAATCACACCGTAAACCAGCCTTGCCCCTTGCATTTGCCTCAGACCTTCCGGGTCAAACCGCTTTCCCTGGTGTGGTTACCGGGGTTTCACTTTTATCTTATTTTATTATGTACAAGTATTTGTTACGTTATCGGTTTCTTGGTCTTTGGTGGTTTGGTGTGTGGCATTCCGGCACAGCTTTGAGGTTTCGGTGTTCCCATTCATTCGGGTTCTTAGACTTTTATTGTCGCTTCATGTGGTTAGAGTTTTCCATCTCAGAGCTCCCTTTTTAGGGGGCTTTTGATTTTTACTATTATGAAAGATTATAAGCTATTGGTACACAGGTGTTTTCGCTGCTTATTTCACAGAGGTTGGGCTTTTGTGGTTCTTCATCAAAAGTGGTCTTTTGCTATCAAGTTTTGGCGGCATCATTGGCTATTTTCATATGTCATTCGCATCGGCCGCTATGAGTTCGGTGTTTCTATAGTCCCTTATGAATAGGGACTTTTTCGGTCAACTCTCCTACCCTTAACTTTTATTGGTATAAAAGATTAAAATATCCGGTAGGGATTTTCTTGACTTTTCGGTTTTCTGATTAAACACAAAATATGAAAATCATGAAAAGAATAATTTTAGTTGCGCTAATCGCTTTTTCAGCCATATTGATTCAGAGCTGCGGAGAAGATGAAAATATCCCAACCGCTCAGGCAAGTTTTGAAATGAGAGCAGTCACAGGCACTACTGCCCCTACTCGGGGACGTGTGGCCAATACCGGATACACTTTTACTGAAGTATTTGCCGGTGTTACTGAAATAGAATTAGAAACCCTTGAAGAAGACTTGGAAGAAGAAGAAAATGGAGAAGATGAAAATGAAGAGGTGGAATTTGAAGGCAACTTCATTATCAATCTTCTTACTGGAACCAGCGATCCTGATTTTGGACTTTCAGAGCTTCTTGCAGGTGTTTACCAAGAAGTGGAAGTAGAATTTGAAAACATACTAGAAGGCGATAAAACCCTTATAGTAAATTTCAACTTCACTCCTGAAGGTGCTACGGAACCAACTTTTGTTGAGTTCTCTACAGCAGAAGAATTTGAACTTGAAATTGAAAATGAAGCCGGATTTGTTTTAGACGGAGGCACAGTAAACGCGATACTTGTTACGCTAGACCTTGATGTACTCTTTTCGTCTATCGATTTTAGTTCGCTAGTTGCTGATGAAGATGGCGTGATCAGAATCAATGAAAATTCTAATAGTGACCTTATGCAAGAAATTGTAGAAAAGCTTGAAGTCGCACTAGAGGCTGAAGAGGAAGATGAAGATGATGAGGACGAGGAAGAAAGTGATGACGATTAATAAAGACCTTTTGCGATACATCTAACTCCAAATAATTAGGACTACATAAATATTTGGTGGTGATTTGGGCCTTCGGGCCCTTTTCTTTTATACAGCGTTTAAAACTTATATGAGATTCGAACACTCGCATTGGGGGTAATACCAAGTGCTTTTTGATTTACCTGTGACAATTCCCTATCCTCCGTGATGCTCGACAAAGTGTTAATAATGTTTTCACGGTCGGTCAGATTCCAAACAGCAATCCCACAGTTACCACTCCATTTATCAGATATGTCGAATTTATACTTAGCCGAAAAATCCATTCGGAAATAAGAATCCAGCGTCATTGCGTTCGGAAAGTCAAAAACAATCTCATCATTATTGTTATCAATTCCTTGTGGTTCTGTAAACGGCACACCACTTCGGTAATTCACACTGGAAGAAAGCTCAAGATTGTTTAACTGATAAGTCACCCCAACTGACAGGGCATGAGAAATATCGAAATTATTTCTAAACTCCGGTGGGACAAGATCAGAAAAAGTATAGTCGCTGTTTAGGTATGAATAGGTAATCCAGCTATCTAAATCCCCAAAACTTGGATTGATCAATAACTCCATTCCACGAGAGACATAACTACCCGAAGTACGCTCGAATTGGAACTGATTCAGGAACCCCTGACTTGCGGTTACTACACCGTTTACTTCCTTCATAAAACCCTCCAGGGAGACCAATAGCCATTTCTTCTGATAATTTACTCCCACAGAAGCCTGACCGCTGGTCAGCAAGGGAATATTCTCACCATTGACTAACTCCCATTTACGATTCTCTACACCCAAAAAATCAGTCTGAAAATCCACAACTTGTGCAGTGGTTTGACTTTTAGTTTCCGCTAAAATTTCTAAAGAAAAAGGTCCTCCAAGTCTGGTAACTATAGCAAGTCGTGGCTCAATTCTATACCTGTCGAGCTTATCAAAGTAATTGGCTCGGATTCCGGCAGCTATGGTTGTGTGTGTTCGCAGGTGTGCATTACTTTCCATATATAAGCTGGTGGTTCGAAGTACTTCTTTGCTTAAAGAACGAAATGCGGGTAGATTAATATTCCTGAAATTGCGAATCCCTGTTTCCACCATTTGAACTCCGGCTTCTACATCCCATGTGTCTTTTAGAAAGTAAGAACCTTGCGCTCTAATTGTTGTTTCCAGCACTTCATTGTCAAGTATATGTTCTTGTCCAGTCAGCACGTCAAAGTTTACTGACTCTTGTTTATAGTTCATAATCGATGAATAAAACCTGGTTTTAAATCGATCTGACCATCGTTGACTATACGAAAGATAGCCAGCTATTGTACCCTGATCGAGATTGCTCACTTTAGATTGTACTCTATTGCTCACTAAAGCACTTTCTTCATAGCTAATTCCATTGTCCAGAAACAGAACACCTCCCCTGATATCTGCAGTAGAGGAAGGTTTGTAGTTAGCATTGAATGAAAGATCATAAAAGCTGAATTTTTCATCTGAGTTGATCACTTGAGAGTTTGGATCATTAATAATAACATCAGAAAATCGAAATGCCCGATCAAAGTATTGATCGTATGTAGGTGTATTAAACAAACCTCCAACCGATTGCCTCGATGCGATAAGTAAATGAAGCTTATCTGTTGGTACCTCGAGTAGCAAATCACTATTGATCAGATTACTGCCAGCATGTGCTGTGATCTCGCTCGCACTTTTCTTTTTTGTCTCTACTTGTATGGTACCGGACACCCCTTCTCCAAGTCGTGCAGGTGTACCATTCTTGGTAAGGGTAGTTTTTCCAATGATATGAGGGTTGATCGCTGATATCAACCCAAAAAAATGACCCGTTTGGTAAAGCCTAAGCCCATCCCATAAAATCAGGTTTTGATCATTAGATCCACCTCTTATGTTAATATCGGTGACTGTTTCATTGATGCTTTGAATCCCCGGAAGATTTTGTAAAGTGAAAAAGATATCCGGTTCAGTCAAGCCCGGAAGCATGTTGGTGTTTTGAACGTCCACTACCGTTTCTCCATTTTCCCTCTTGTCAATTCCCCTGGTGATATAGTTTTGGATGATAACTTCCTCTAACCGCTCAATGGACGGGGTGAGGTAAAATGTTGGGCATTCTTCTGACGAGTTATTAAAACTTAAAGCCTGATCCTGATAACTTACGTGACTGACTTGTAGTTTGGGTGAAGTTTCTGAATTTGCCAATTCGAAATAACCATTTTGATCTGAGGTGGTAGAAGTATTTTGATTGAAAACGAGTACGTCAGAAACAGGACTTCCATCGTCTTTATCCAATAGATACCCGCAAATTTTCATTACCGCTTTCCGCCTTCGAATGGAAATAAAACCCTCATCAAGTGTAATGAAATCAAGAGCTACCTGGCCCTCCAGATTATCAAGAGATAATTCTAGGTCAAGATCAGTTCCAGGCGGCTGAACCTGAATACTATCAATGGTCTGATCCATGTAAGAAAAACGTACAGAGAACCGTTCTTCCAGTTGATCCAAAACATCACGCAGAGGTTTTTTACCAACATCCTGAGCATCACTTTTCGCTGAAAAGAAAAAAGCAAAAAGCAGAAATAAGCATACTTTGAGATTATTCCTTCCCACCAGTGATTAGTACTTTATCATCCTTTTGTTGATAAAGATAACCGGAAGGTATAGTAACAGCGTCAAGTGCTACATCAAGGTCATCGTTTGGAAAGCTACCTGTGAAGGTTTTGTTTAGATCTATGTCATTGGTTTCAACAACAATGTCATATTGATTTTCGAGCTCTTCCAATACGGAATAATATGGAGTCCTGAAGAAAGAACTTTGACCGATTAAGTAACCAGGTTTATCGTCAACATTAAGATTAAATTTTTCTTCACCAAGGGAAGCCTCGCGATAGCCACCGCCAGCAATAAGTTTTAGTGATTGTTTTGAAGTTTCCACCCCAACCTTACCCTCGTAGCATATTACTTCATAGTAATCACCACGTTGTTTCACATTAAATGAAGTACCCAAAACGCTTACTGTACCATTTGAGGTCACCACTTCAAATGTTGAACCCTTTTTTACTTGAAAAAATCCTTCTCCATCTAACATCACTTTACGTGAAGTGGCCCACTTTTCCGTCTCATAAGCCAACTCAGATCCTTTATTGAGTGTAACTATGGAAGAGTCTGGCAAATAATAAGCTTTCAAACCTTCGGATAGCATGGCAGACTCAGTGTCCATTGAAGGGCGAAGAAGTAAAAATCCGATGATCGATATAAGAATTACAGAGGCAGCAATTCCGATCCATCGCTGATGCCATGACACCTTAACCACTTTCGCTTGCTTGTTATGTGATGAATGGAAGCGCTCCAGTTCCTCTTCAATAGAATAGTCAGGTGGAGTTGCGACACTCAGGCTAGCCCATATTGTTTCCAGTTGGGCATACTCATCGGTATCCTTCAGAAGCTTTTCTTCTGCTTCTGTAAGCTGATCTGTGAGCCATTTCCTTATGAGTTCTTCATTCTTCATGCTCCTTCTTTACAAAAAACCGAAATGTCCATTATTTCCCTACCGCTCATTACAAAATGTTTCCAAGTTTCTCCCGCAAAGTGCTCATTGCTTTATAAAGTCTTTTCTCAATAGCCTTCTCTGAAACACCAAGCATTTCAGCAATCTCTTTTTGTTTTTTGCCTTCTATCCGCTTCAGCAATAAGGTCACCCGCTGTTCCTCCGGAAGTGATTGGAGCGCATCATTCAACTTGCGCTCAAATTCAGATTCCTCCATTAAATATTGTGGATTCTCCACGCTGCTCTCGTCTACTTTCAGAAAGGGCTGATGCTTTTGAGCAGTATTTTTCTTTGATAAAATATTCTTCATCAAGTTATTGGCTGACACAAAAAGAAATCCTCTTGCTTTTTCAATAGTTACCTTCTTGCAATTGTCCCATAGCTTTCCAAAGACCTCTTGCACAAGGTCCTTTGCTTCATCCTCATCTTGATATTTGAAATGCAGGAAATTAAACAGGTCCTTTGCATTATCCGAAAATACCTGATTGAAAACCCGCTCTTCACATACGTTATCGTTTTTATCCATTTCTCGCTGTGCTGAATCAGCATCAATATGATATTGTGCTCAAACCTATTATAATTAAAGCTTCACAACTCAGACTCGAAAGTAAATTCAATAAATTATTTTCGGTCGGTAGGGATTTTTTTAGGTTTTCTGTTTTTTGATTGAAATGAAGTATATACTATCTATATTGGCAAAGCTCCTGATTTTAGGTATCAGCCTAGTGGCTTTGGCAAGCTGCCAGGATGAAATTGAACCTGAAATAGAAATAGATATGGATGGGATCGTTTCAAATGATCCGGTAGCACAATCAATTGTAGCTGTTGCCACGAAAGATGGCTCTACGGACAACATCATTGATCGATCAAGCTGTACAACAGTCATATTCCCAATCGCTGGAATTTTCGAAGATGAAGAACAAGTGTTTCAGACGTTGACTGAGGTAGAGGCTCTGGGAGCTGGAGCATTAGAAGTAGATTGGGTTTTTCCTTTTAATGTCATCTTGTTCGATCATACGGAAATTACTTTGAATGATGAAGATGAGCTTGAAACCATTCAAGATGGCTGTATTGAAGGAGGAAGTGATCCAGACAATGAGTGTATTGATTTCATCTATCCGTTCACCATTCAGGTATTTGATACACGCACAGAAAATGTAGACTCCCGGGAAATAACGAGTGATCGAGAAGCATATAACACCTTTACGTCATCTGTTTTGATCACCACCATTGAATATCCTGTAAGGATGATTGATGCAACCGGAAATACCTTAGAAGCTTTTACCAATGAAGAGCTGACCAACATCATAACTAATGCGGCTAATTCATGTGATGAGCAAGACATTATAGAGTTCGAAGAAATTTTTGAAGAAGAGCTAAGAATGCTTTTCAAATCGACCGATTGGGAAGTAAGTTTCTATGAATCAGATAGTGTTGAGAACACTTCACTTTTCTCTGGCTATACCCTGCGATTCAATGAGGATATGACACTTCAATCTCAAGGTGCTGAGGTCGTAGAAGGCGAATGGGATATTGAGTTATCGGATACCGCAAAATCAGTTTCCATTGAATTCGATACAGAAGAGGAGCCTCTCGTTCTACTAAATGAGAACTGGACAATAACAGAGCATACTCAAACACAAATCACACTGGAATATCAAGACCCTGAAGAAGGCACAAAACGACTGCAGCTTTCATCAAATTAAATTTTAAACAAAAAGGACAATTAAAATGAAACAAACAATGAAACAATTAACGAAGTATGCAGCAATGTTAATGCTTGCATTTACACTAGTATCCTGCGGGGATGATGATGAACCATCTAATGCTACTGTTAGCATGAGTTTTACGGGTAATAGCTCAGCAATCAACGTCCCTGGTGGGAGAATTGCAGCAAATACCTTACAATTCACTTCTGGTACTATCAGACTAAGACAAATTCAATTCCAAGCAGAAACGGATGAAGGTGATTCTATTGAAGTGGATCTTGAGCAGATCGTAGATATTGATTTTGCAACTGGTGCTACAACTCCGGATTTGAGCGACCTGGTTTTTCCAATTGGTACTTACGCTGAAGTTGAAGTGGAACTGGAATTGCAAGATGAGAACAATAATCCTTCAGTTGTAATTGAAGGAACATTTACGGATGCCAATGATGAAACGCATCCAATCCGCTTTGAATTTAATTCAGGAGAAACCTTTGAAGTGGAGAAAGAAGGAAGAATTGTTATTGGCGAAGGAGCCAGTGTATTGGCTGAGGTTACTTTTGATCCGGCTGTATGGTTTACAGGAGTTACCAGAGATGAACTTTCAGCTGCAATCAAGAACAATGATGGAGTAATCGTAATTAGCGAAACTAGCAATGCAGAGATCTTTGACATTGTTGCTGACGGACTTGATCTAGCAACAGAAGTGGAAATTACATTGTAGTTTTCATTCTGACTTTAATAAGGATGGTCTGGGTGACTAAACTCAGACCTTTTTTTATACCTTTTTTTCTTTGGACGTTCCCCTCCGAGTCGGGCTTTCGGCAGTACACGCCTGCCCATCCTCAGTGCCATTACGAAGGCGGGGTACTTTACCTCTATCCCTAACGCATTCCCCTCTCTTTTCTTCCACACACATTTGTCATTCGCTCAAATCCTTCCACAATCCAAGAATGCCAAAAGAGTGTTCCAGACCTCCCCTCCTGTTGCGTATAATTTTCCTTCCCTTCCTGAAAGCATTAATTCCGACCCCATCCCAAAGCTGATTTAACATAACACAGGCCATTATATAACAACTATAGTGTTTTGCAGCCACGGAGTGGTTTACATAAGATCAGTTATCGCTACGCCAGTACAATAACGTCAGGTTTTATGTCAAAGGAATGATGATTATGAGTGGTCCACGATTACTCTGCAAATATCTGCTGAAAGTTTCAGGCAACGTATTGCCCTATTTTCATGTATTTGGCACCAACAAACTGCTGATCATTCGCTTATTTTGCTAAAAAGTCAAAACCTGCTCATTGACCATGAGGCGAAAAATCCCTGAATCAACGCTACCCAAACTCAATCGCTCGCAAATGATTACTCCCGAAGGCATGCAAAAATTAAGGGAAGAACATGATCACTTGTGGCGCGTGGAACGCCCGGACGTTACCGCTAAGGTGTCGTGGGCAGCCAGCCTGGGAGACCGTTCAGAAAATGCCGATTACCACTACAACAAAAAGCGGCTAAGAGAAATTGATAGTCGTCTTCGTTATTTAAGGAAGTGTATCGATGACTTTAAAGTCATAAACTACCACCCCAACCAGGAAGGAAAAGTAAATTTTGGCGCCTGGGTAGAAATCAAAAACGAAGCAAAAGGCCTTCATAATCGCTTCCGGATTGTAGGTTATGAAGAGCTTATTGGCAATAAAGATTATATCTCTATGGACTCCCCCATGGCCAAAGCATTACTTGGTAAACAAGTAGGTGACGAAGCCATTGTTACGACCAAATTGGGTGATTTTGTTTGGAAAATCATGAGTATCGAGTACGAGAAGTAGGATAATTCATTTAGGAACTGCATATCACCAAAGAGTGGCCCAGCTCACCATCAGTACGTCATTCCGGAAGTAGCGCAGCGGATATCCGGAATCTCTTTTTTGCCCACGGGTTATTGGTCTTTTATCTGTATTTGCTTGAACGAGCTAGTAAAGTTAGACCCCTCATTAAATGAAATCTATTATTTGAACTATGGCGAATGGGCCGAGAGGTCGACTGCTGGCTCTGAATGGAAAGTGTACGCGGCTGAATAAAGCCTTAATATATAGAGCACCTCCCGTGATTTAAGGCTTTACCCATGTTAAGAAAGGACTGACCTTGACATCGACCCCACTTCACTTTAAGTGTTGATTATGAGTTAATTAGGTATTGTTGATTGAGCGGACTTGTTCGTTTTATACTTATCGGTGTGATTTTCAGGCCCTTGCTGCGAATAATTGAGTAAAGGGTTATGAAAAAAAATCACTCAGGAAAAATGTTAAGAAGAACAAAAGCACGTGGGCTAATTGGGATCTGTATCACTTGGCTGATGTTGGCGAGCAATGGCAATGCTCAACAAGCGAGAGACTCTCTTCAAACGGCCGGGGCTTTGGATATCATTGTTCAACAGGCTCTTAGTTTGATACACTCTGAAGCACCGGAGTTTTCTCCTTTTCAAAGTTCTACCCCAACCTTAGAAGAGTTGGAAGACATTGGCTTTGAACAGGTATATGCCAATCACCTGATTCAAATGACCATGAGAGATGGAAACAAGCTGCAGGCCTATCATTATACCTCAGAAAGTAACTACACCTTTCTATTACTCCATGCGGCTCTCTCTACGGGTTATCTGTACAACAAAACGGCAGGCCTGTTGCGTGAGGCCACCGGTGCTGAGGTAATAGCCCTGGATTTTAGAGGCCATGGCAATTCCGAAGGTATTAAAGGAGATGTGAGTTATGTGGATCAGTACGTGGACGACCTGGCCGATGTAGTGGCCTTTTTAATGAAGCAAAAACCAAGTCGCAAGATTATTCTGGCAGGACATTCCATGGGCGGTGGAATAGCTCTTCGCTATGCCATGAAGAAGAATGTACCCGAAGTAGGCGGCTATGTTTTATTTTCCCCTCTGTTGGGTGAAAACTCCCCTACTTCTGTGCCATCTTCTGACCCCCCCGATAGTTCTCAAATGCTAAAAGCACATTCCCGGAGGATTCTGGGAATAAAAATACTGAACCTGCTCCAAGAACATCGGTATGATAGTTTGCCGGTGCTATATTTTAATCTGCCGGAGCAGTTCCCCTTTCGTCATTATACCTACAGGGCATTTGAAAGCATGACTCCCAATGATTACCGTGAGAGCTTAAGGGCTGTAAACCAACCTCTGCTGGTTTTAGCGGGAGGTAAAGACGAAGTATTCCGGGCTTCGGCTTACCCGGTTGCTGTTTCAGAATTTAGCAATGGTGAGGCAGTAGTGTTAGAAGGGCTTTCACATGGAGGTATACGCCACAGCAAAAAAGCCATGAGCATTGTTTCTTCCTGGTTTAATCGGCACTTTCAATAGAGTATTTTTTAGTGAAAGCATTTAACCATAGCGAAAAACAGTTTTTCCAACTTTTGGAGCAGCACAAAGGCATTGTTATAAAAGTGGCCAACGCCTACTCCAACACAGAGAACGATAGAGACGACCTCATTCAGGAAGTAAGCTATAACCTTTGGAAATCGTGGCCCAACTATAACCCAAAGTATAAACCCTCTACCTGGGTATATACCATTGCTCTTAATGTATCCATCTCCTTTTACCGAAAACACAGCAAACGGGTGCAAATGTACAGAGCCATTGAAGAGGTTGAATTAGAGTTAATTGAAGCTGAAGAACTGGACCGGACTGAGGAAGTCCGCAAGCTTCTCTATAGGTTCATTGGGCGCCTGCGTCCGCTAGATCGGGCATTAATGTTACTCTATTTGGATGAACAGACTTATGACGATATGGCTGCTGCATTGGGTATTAGTAAAACTAATGTGGCAACAAAGATTTCTAGAATAAAGAAGGTATTGAAGCAACAATTTGAACGTGAAGAAAGAGGGTTATGATAGAAGATAAATTGCATAGTGCATGGAAAGCCCAGAATTCTGATGACCTGGTGCTAAGGATTTTTAAGGAAGTAAAGCATCAAAAGGCCGAACGGGTAATCGACCGAACCAAGTTGAATACATGGCTCTTTTTGTTCTATAACCTGGTAATGCTGGGGTGGTCAACCATGGTTTTATGGAGTCACAAACAGGTTATAGCGGTTGTTATGGGTGCAGTACTTTTATGGCTGCTTAGTGGTTGGGTTGCGTACCTCAACATAAAACAACTCCAGGGTATATATAGCCTAAATGTGGCTTTGCCCATAGCAAAGTATCAGAAGAAGATTGAAAGGCTAAAGCTGGAAAGAATTCGGCACAATCGGCTAATTTTCTACAGTTGTATAGTCTATTTCTGGTCGTTGATTATCACCCTTTTTGAATGGGATATTGCCAATGCTCTTGTAAACACCTGGCAGAAGAGTCCTCTCACGGTATGGGCTCATGTGTTCTTGTTGGTGAGCTGGTTTCCTTTCGCCCATTGGTTGCTAAACAAGTATGACAAACCGGGCAATGATGTCATGTGGCAAAAGCTCGCCAAACAGTCATTTCTTACAGATTTATCTATCAATTTTTCTTTAAACAAAGTACTTAATCATCTTCAGGAACTCGAAACGTTTGAAAACAACGAATCCTGACATCAACCATCGACAGAGCATGTATTCTCAAAGACTCAATAAAATCAGAACCTATTTACTGCAGTTTATTTACCTGGCTACGGCCGTAAGTGTTGGTTTTCAGGCATGGAGGGAAATTCTTATGCCCGAAGGCACCTGGGATCCGATCTATGGAGTTACATACAGTGTTTGGGCTGCTTATGCCCTACTCATGTTGCTTGGCATTAGGTATCCATATAAACTGCTTCCGCTTATGGTGCTTCAGTTCTTATATAAACTTATTTGGGTAGTGGGTGTTTATTACCCTTTGTACACGAGTGGTAAGCCTGCCGGTGAGGAGCTTTTTCTATCCTGGAGGGTTGCAATACTGGTTGAGCTGATAGTTATTCCCTGGGGGCACTTTTATACAAGCTATATAAAGGGCTTTTTAAAGAAAAGCGCTATAAAAACTCAGACCTCAGGTTGAGCGAAATGCTTTAGCCAACCCTGGCAATGCTCACCAATTCCGATAGTTCTATTCTGTATTTGCCAAATCGGGTACCACCTACAACGGTAAGTGCAGGAGGCAATTGGGGTACCGTAACAGCACCATAGTCTTTGGCTTCAATGGCGCTAAGGTCCTTACTCATCAGTTTTACCTGAATAATATCTCCGTTGGTTTTAACAAGCTCCAGTGTAGCTCCCAGAGGTATGGCATCTATGGCCGATTGTGCTTCTTGCCGGGTCATACGTTTTTTAGGTATAACAAGTCTTAAGCCATTGTGTTTCGGGAAGGTCATAAACCATGAACAATGAATTATGAACCAAAAACCAATTGCATTAAAAAAGGGTCGGAAAAATCCCAACCCTGCAAGTATCGGCAAATCAGTAGGGTTTAGCGAAGTACTTTCACCTGAACGGCTACCAGTCCTTTAGGACCTTGTTCTACCTCAAAGCTTACTTTGTCGCCTTCCTGAATGGTTTCTTTGGTGCTATTGATGTGTACAAAGTAGCGGGTTTTGGTTCCATCCTGATCGATGAATCCGTAGCCTTTGGCATGATTAAAGAAGGCTACACGACCTCTTCGTTCGGCAGTCAGGTCTTCTTTTTCCTTTTTAGGAATACCTATTTCAATATCCGAAGCCTTTACCTTGTTTGGTTTTGCGTTCGGATCTGGTGGGGTGTCTGTAATGTTTCCATTTTCGTCCAGATAAGCCATCATGCTATCCAGACTACCATCAGAAGAATTGGCTTTGCGTTCTTCGCGTCTTGCCTGCTTTTCTTTCTTCTTCTGAAGTTTCTTTTTTTCTCTTTCTTTTTTGTTGAATGTGGTTTGTGATCGGGCCATAAATTAGTTTAGAAATGAATATAAAGTATTGAAAACCACTCGATAGCCCATCACAGGTACACCATCGAGTGGTATAAAGTTTAGTGCTTAAGCTACTACTCTTACTTTCACGGCATTGATACCTTTCTTACCGCGCTCAGTTTCGAATTCTACCTCGTCATTCTCACGGATGTCTTCAGTAAGACCTGACTGGTGAACGAAAATGTCGTTTCCTCCATCGGCAGGCACAATAAAGCCAAAACCTTTAGAGAAGTTGAAAAATTTAACTGTTCCTTTTTGCATTGTATTAAACATTAATGAATTACTATTTCCCGGAGCTGTACTAAATGGTTTAGACGTACAACCCAAGGCTTGCCCTTTCAGGCATTTTAATCAAGAAATAAGTGGGGCAAAATTTTTATTGAATCAGGTGGGATTAAATAAAGAAAAGCTACTCCTGCTATTTCTTATGGCAAAGGTGGGGTTAATTAATGGGATTTCCTATTCTGCCATCAAAATACAAGATAATTTAACTGAAGGCCCATGCAAACTACTCCACAGGCAAGATTTGCACAGGCAACCCCGGTCTGATTGTTCTACCAGCCCAAATAATAGTCTTTGTCGAGCCAGTATGGCCAGCCTAATCCAAAGTGTTCTTGCAGCATATTTTCGGCCACGCAAAATGCACCTTCTACCCAACCTTGCTGATCGGAGTATGCTTCTCCGCAAACATGAATGTTTTCGCCCGAAATGGGTTTGCGCATGTAGGGCATTACCCGGTTCACTTTAAAACCGGCTTTCCAGGCGTGGTAGCCCGCCCCGAAGGGATCGTCTGTCCAGTCTTTGAAATAGGTAATGTACGGATCGGGAATTTCTACGCTGTCACCGTGCAACTCTCTCAGCTGATTCATTAGCTCGTTCACCATAAACTGGCTGGCCTGTACATCGTTGAGGCTCTTTACTTCTTCGGCTCCAACCGACTGGGTAGGCTTTACTTCAAACAACAGCTCATCGTCTGAAAGGGCCTTCCAGAAAGTTTCGGTTTCCATGTCGCCATAGCTTCCCAATAGCATAGAGTGCTGGTTGTTGGGATCGGTACCGAAGTAGTAACACTGTCGCATTGGCAGATCGGTAATGGAATGCCCCGAATCGATACCCAACTCCTTCCACCAGGGCCGTTCAAAGCCCATCAGAATCTTAAAAGAAGGCTCTTTAATCACCGATCGCATGTTGTTGTTTACACTGTCATCGCTAAAGAAGAAGTTTTGCTGATTGAGCAGCTCCAACGACTTTCTGGGCATAGCCAGAATAATGGAGTTGGCAAATACCTGCCATTTTTCATTACTCTTTAAATTCAGGAAGGTCAGCTGGTACCTGCCCTTAGACTGCTCATCGTTTTTACCAAAGTCAAGAAGTTGGTTTTCGCTCCAAATGCAGGCTCCGGAGTATTCCATATACTGATTGGCCAGGGCGTAGGCAATACTGTCGTAACCCTCTTCAATGGTTTTATAGGTTGGGTTTTGCGAAAAATCTCCAACCATATAGGGAAATGCCTCGGCAGAGTTCCAGTTGATGGTGTTGGAATAGTAGCCTCCGGCATTGGCCAAAAACAGATAGCCTTCTTGTGATACCTGGTCTTTAATGAGGTTCCAAAAACCTATGTCGTTTACTTTTCGGGCATGATAAGGCGAGCCCGGGAAGTTATAGGTGAGCATGGGTTTTACCTCGTCCCAATCACGACTGGTAAGCATAAATGTGTAGTCGTAGCTGCCAGCCTCATGACTTACTTTACTTCCATAGTTGGTTTTGAACCACGGGTCGGCCATTAATACATCGTAAATGATTTTATTAAAGAGCTGATCGGCACTGTAGCCAATATCGTCCTGGTTAAGGAAGTAACGGGTAGTAAGTTTTTTATTCTGCTTTTGGGCCGCCTCCCATGCATCTTGCTTAAAATGCTCTTTGCGTAAATACATAAGTAGCTTGGAAGTATTGCCCATAGGAAACGGCACCGGTGTCATTTTATCCTTAAGTACCGGAGTTCGTTTGTTCAGGTCCGGCTCAGTGAGTGGGTAACCTTCTATGAGCGTAGTCACTATTTCTTGCGAAGTAAGGTATCTCATGCCTCCTAGTTCGCCCCAAAAATTCATACCCGGCATAATAACCGACTCCAGCCTTCCTCCCAGCTTGGTGTTCATGTCGAATATTTGTACCTGGCTTCCGTTGTATTTCTTTTCGTCCAACAGGCGGTAGGCACTGTAGAGGCCTGAGGTTCCGGCTCCTACTATGGCAACTTCAACCTGAAGTCCGTCTTTAAAACCGGAGTTGAGTGGTGTGTTTTTGTTCATAATGTAAAGTTGTTTTGTATGTTACTTTAATGCTTTGAAGAATTGGTCGCCCATTTTAAAAGGACTTAAATCGATTGAAGTATGGCCATCGAGACTTAGGTCTACCAGAATTTTTCCTAAGTATGGCGTAAACTTTGCCGCCCAGCCGGTGGCATAAATCACCACATTCTTATAGTTATCTACATAATTTGGTGCAAAATCTATAATGAGTTCCTTGTTTGGTATTTTGCTTAGAGCCACCAGACAAGTAGAAGTAAAAAGCGGTTCAGGAGCCAGTCCGGTCATATGGTCTTTCACCCATTGAGAAGTATAGGCCAACTCTTGTGGATTGGGTATAAATGTGCGTTGAGAAGGGTCGTCCAGGGATTGCATTACAAAATCAGGAGCTACTCGTATGTATTCGGGGTTATCCCAGTATACTTCCGGAAACCCGTAAAACTGATTGCCATTAGTGCCTTCGGGGTTCTGAAAAACAAACCAGGTAGGATACTGTATACTGTTTTCGGTTTTTTTAAAGTAGGCCGAGGCCATATTCCAATAAGTGGCTTCTATGCTAAAATTGAGCAGGTTAATGACATCGTTCACAAACGGACCTGGGGTTAGTATCAGTTTTTCGGTCAAAAACTTAGCCGTTGGGGTAGAAACCATAAAGCCGCTTCCCTCCGGTTGAATGTGAATTACTGGCGATTGCTGTTTCAGGCTTATGTATGAGTTGTTGTGGCACTGCTCCAATAAAGTTTCGATAGTTGCTCTAAAATCTATGCTGGCACCATCGGCCTGAAATATACCCTCGTAAGAATCAGGCAAGTTCTTAAACTGATATTGCGATTCAATCTGACTGCTTGTAAGCGATTCATACGGTACGTTAAGAGCGTCCATCGCCTTTTTCGCTTCGTTGATATTGCCCTCGGTCGATTGTACGGTTGGGTCCCCAAACCACAGGGTTCCTACCTTATCCAATAATACCGATTGGGCATGTGATTGTAGCTCATCCCAATAAGGCATGGAATCCAGAGCCATTTGCACCATATATTCTTGAGGATATGGAATCCTGAATTGCCGGGATACCCCAGCCGAACTTCCTTGCTGGTTTAGAAATTCATACTGTTCTAAGACAAGCGACTTTACCTTGCGTTTGCCAAGGTAATAGGCAGAAGCCAGGCCCATAGCCCCGCCTCCAATTACAATAACTTCGTATTTTTCAATGCTCATAATATGTGTGGTGTTTGTTTATGTATGTGTTTTTAAGTATCAGTAAATCAATTGATTATAATGTGCAATATAAGATCTGATAGACGTGCTTCCTTGCCTAAATGAACAGACCATAGGCACAGACAAACAGCTATAAAAAAACGGTTCCACCATAAAACAGGGAACCGTTCTTTAGATTGCACTTATTTAATAAAGCTGTGCTGATTAATACTTTAAAGCAAAAGAGCTTGTATGTGGAGATCATGGTGTGGTGTTTATTATTTCTGAAATCTACACAGAATTTGCAGAAAAACGCACGGCCACACAGGCTTTTAGTGGGTAGTTAACCTTAGGTGAAAGGGATTTCTTCCCAACTCTCTCGGCCAAAAATCAACCTGACTCTTGACCCGTTATCCTTGAATATAAGTATTGTTTATAGATCTTCTTTATAGAAAACCTTGCTTACAATCAGCCATTTCCCGTCTACTTTCAACAAAGTCATGTAGTCGATAAAACGAAAGCCTTCATAAGTAATGGTAAGCTTTGCCTGCGCAGCATTGCCTTGCACATCGACAGAAACAATGCGGGTTGTTCGGTTTTGCCTGGGGCCCGGCTTCATGCCTTTCTTAAAGAACTCCAGCACATTTACGTTTTGGTGTCCGTTGCCCCCAACTGACTGCATCATGGCCTCCGGATGAAAAGCTTTGGCCAAAGTAGCGTAGTCGTTGTTTGTGCCACCTTCCAGGTAATAATTAAGCGTGGTGGTAATCTGGTCTACTTCCTGCTTCTGCGATTGAGCCTGTGTCGATAAGCTACTGATGGTAAGCCCAATAAGGCAAACCAGAATTTTACTAATGTTCATGATTTTTGATTTTTAATTAAGTGTTATTAATTGAGCTTTTGGAGACATTGAACAAACCTTTCCATCTCTTGTTCTTTACCAACCGTGACCCTTGCATAGGTTTGATTTTCATAATCGAGCTGGCCTATTTGCACCCCATAGCCTTCTAACGCTGCACGCAAATTCTGGCCCTTAGTATTGAAGTAGACAAAGTTGGCTACCGAAGGGCTACAACGGTAGCCAAGCGATTCCAGTGCTTTTATGGTGGATTGCATAACCCGGGCATTTGTGGTTCGCGTGGTTTGTACAAAGCTGCTAGATTGTAGTGCATTACCGGCTGCCACAAGAGAAAGAGTACTCAAGTCGTGGTTGGGCCAGGGAACAAGTTGTTGCAACTGCCTGATAATGGCAGCTGAAGCCATTAAATACCCCATTCTAAGCCCGGCCATACCATAGATTTTACTAAAAGTTCTCACGATAATAAGGTTGGGCATTTGCTTGAGAAGCCCCACCAAAGACTGCCCGTCACCGGCATACTCAATGTATGCTTCATCGAGTATAATCAGGGTTTCGGAGTTAATGCTTTTACAAAAAAGCTCCATTTCAGTCCGTTCATAAAAGGTACCTGTGGGGTTGTTCGGGTTCACCAGATAAATGGCTCCCGGGGTTTCATCTGCTTCTTTCAATGCAGCAAGGTCGAACTTATAGTCTGTAGTGAGTGGTAAGGAGTTTAGCTTCCCTCCTGCTTTCTTTAGCGTGTCAGGCAAGATGTTGAAGGTTGGGCTGCAATAATGCAGGGTAGCGCTTTTCTGCTGCACATAATGTCCCAGCAGTTGCAGTAAAACCGAACTACCGGCCCCAAGCATTATCATTTGACTTTCCAGCCCATGAAAAGATGCCAGTTGCTCACGCAGATTATTGGCATATATTCCCTGATAACGAAATAGTTCGCCATCAAAATGACGGATGGAATCTAAGACGCTTTTCGGTGGTCCATAGGGGTTTTCGTTGGCATTAAGTTTAATGACTGTTTCCGCATCATTTTGCCTTAAAAATTCTTTGGAGAGGTACGGAGATAGCAACAGACTCCCTCCCATTGTAAGGGCCGTTCCAAGCCAGTCTCTACGGTTAATTGATTGTTGAATACGCGTCATGGACTTAAGTTGACTAATTCCTGCGAAGCGTATTCGTTTATCTTTCTCGTCAGTACTATTTACTTTCAGAGGGTTCTATGCCATTAGGCGTTGCCTGATCTGTTGCCGCATTTGGCGGCTCACAGGAACGGTTTTACCGGTACTTAGCTGCAAATGATAGAGGTTATGTTTTACCCGCACTATATCCGTAACTAGAGAAAAATTTACTGCAAACGACCGATGCACTCTCATAAACTGATTGGGAAGCAGTTTGAGCAAGTGGTTGAGCGGTTTATCGTAGACATAGGTTTTGTTAGAAGTATGTAATTCCGAGTAAATACCTGAAGCCTGAATAAATTGAATGTCGCTTATGGGCACCAGGGTGATATCTCCCCTCAGTTTTACCGCCAACCGTTGCAAATGAGTATCAGTGCCCTTAGATAGGCGAAACCGCTCTACCGCCTTGGCAATACGGTCTTGGGTAAATGGTTTGCCCACAAAATCGAGCACACCATGTTCGAAGGCTTCAATGGCCCTGTCGGTGTAGGCCGATACAACAATGGTTTTAAAAGGTTGTGCTAAAAAGAAATCCAATACCTTAAATCCATCTTTTCCATGCAGGTTCAGGTCTAAAAATGTAAGTTCAATTGGGTGTTCTTCCAATAGCTCGTGGGCGGTTTCAAGCGAATCGGCATGGTGCAATACCAACCGGTCGCAAAAAGCCAGGCGAACGAAGCGTGCCAGCCGCTGAAAGACCAGGTGTTCATCTTCTATAATCAGTACTTCCGTCATTTGGGCAGGCTTATTCGGGTTGAAAATCCAAAATTGTTCCACTCGTGTTTGAGCTCAAATCGCTTATATACCTCTGTGAGTCTTGATCGCACATACTGCAGGCCCAGACCTTCTCTCACGCTTTCAGGAGCCTCTCCGTCATTATGTACCACAAAGTCAATAGAGCTCTCCTTTTCTTCTTTTCGAATTACGAAAAGTCCCTCCTGCTTACTGCTATACCCATGTGTAATTCCATTTTCTACCAGAGTAAGTAGTATGCCCGGAGGCAATTCATCTTCTACTGAAATGTTTTCAATGCGTGTGCGAAACACTTTGTTGAGGCGTGTAGACATAATGCCCAAATGAGCCTCAATAAGTTGCAGTTCTTCCTGTACACTCACCATGCGCTGTTGACTTAGCTTTGAAAAGAAGCTGAATTCTTCCGATAAATGTTGAACGAATTCACCGGCTTTCTGAGGATGACTTTCGATCAGCTCCTGCAATGAGGTAAGGGAATTGAGAATAAAATGTGGCTGAATACTTTTTCGCAACAGATGGTTTTCCAACTCGACCGATTTGCGCTGCGCCATTTGATAATCGAGCGTCTGTTTGGAAAGTCGCATTCCGCTGGCGGCCATCATCATTAACACCATTACTATAGTACCAATAAAGTAGCCAAAGGGCACAAGGTTGGCCAACGCCAGTAAGGTAAAGGCCAAAAGCATTATGAGTCCGAGTAGAAAAAGTATAGATGAAGGTTCTTTCTTCGTGTACCGGGCTGTTTGCAAAATGGCAATAACAATCCCTGCCACAAGAAATAAGTCCTCGCTCAACCAACCATAAGCTATGGCCGAAAAGGACAGAAAACCCAATGCCCACCACCTAAGGTTACTTAGCCTATGATAATAGCCTAAGAACAAGTTTAAGCTAAAGAGACCTAATATGACACTTATGTAAATGCAGTCTGAGGCCTTTAACCCAAGAATCAACAGTTCTTCCGGTGGTAAAGTTTTCAACCCCACTTTAAGCATATGAAAGGCGCAATAAGCCGCAAAAAACAAATAGGTGATTTGTCTTCTATAGCCAAAATAGAGCGTTAGGTTGAACAGCACCGCGCAGGCCAGCACCGAAGTGAGCACCAGAAAGGTTTCATGGAAATTCAAGCCAAGCATAATCAAAAGTAACGAAACCGATGCTTTATATGATGATTTGCCTTACCTGCCAAAAGAAAATATAACCATAGAAAAGCTAGTGTACCCAGCTCCCACATCTTTTTAAAGTAGTAGATCGGCAGTCAATTGCCTACAGGTTGTTGCAAGAATATGTAAACTTGCGGGCAGTTAGTGAAAAGCCAAAAAATTGAAGACCATAGCCTTAAAGCCCGGTAAAGAAAAATCATTGTTTCGCGGACACCCTTGGGTGTTTAGTGGGGCATTAAACCTGAAAGAAAGTCTGCACAACGGAGAATTGGTTCGTGTGCAGTCTCACAGAGGCCAGTTTCTTGGGATTGGCCATTATCAGAATGCTTCCATAGCCATACGCATCATTTCTTTCGAAGACCAGCCAATTGATGAGGCTTTTTGGCAAAAATCGCTGCAATCAGCTCTGGAGACCCGTCAGCGCTTGGGATTGCCCAATGCCGATACCAATATGTATAGACTGGTGCATGGAGAAGGCGACTCACTCACAGGCTTGGTGATTGATGTATATGCTAAAACAGCTGTTATACAACCTCATTCCCATGGCATGTTCCTGCAGGCCAAAAATATAGCCACGGCATTGAAAGAAGTGTTGGGTAACGAATTGGAGTGTATTATTTTGAAGCACCCCAGTGCCACCAATTCTACACAAGCCGAAGTTCTTTATGGTGAAGCAAGCACAGAGTATATGGCCAAAGAATGGGGGCTTTCTTATAGCCTCGATCTATTGAACGGTCAAAAAACAGGCTTTTTTGTCGATCAGCGGGAAAACCGAAAGAAGCTGGCTCAATACAGCTCAGGCAAGAAAGTGTTGAATACCTTTTGCTATAAC
>NZ_DDDQ01000050.1:0-3361 GCF_002336325.1 Roseivirga sp. UBA1976
GGTTCGGCTAATGCCGATGGTGCAAAAGCCATAAATCATATCAATGGCCTTGTCCATTATAAATGGTAGTTCATCAAACTCTTGTGGGGTAAATTTGCTAAGTACATAATCTACCTGTCTACCTTTCGGAAAATCATCACCAATGCCAAACTTCAGCCTGGGGTAGTTCTGCCCTCCCGTAAGGTCTTCGATGTTTTTGAGTCCGTTGTGTCCGGCACTGGAGCCTTTGGCGCGCATTCTAAGTTTGCCAAAGGGAATGGCAATGTCATCTACAATCACCAGGCAGTTTTCTTTAGGAATGTTCAGTTCATTCATCCAATGGCGCATGGCTTTGCCGCTCAGGTTCATGTATGTGGTAGGCTTAATGAGGTGGATAGTACGGCCTTTGTGCTTTACTTCGGCATGATAGGCCAGACGAGACATTTCGAAAGTGGCTCCTTTCTGATCTGCCAGCCTATCTAATGTCAAAAAGCCAATATTATGACGGGTAAGTTCATATTCCGGGCCAATGTTGCCAAGTCCGATGATCAAAAACTTCATGAAGTCCGAGTTTCAAGTTTGGTGTTCAAAGTAAGTAGTCAAACTCAAGATTTTAAACTTAAAGCATTAAACTTTGAGCACATAAAATAAAAAATCCTGCCCATTGCTGAGCAGGATTTCCATAAGCTTATAATTCTATTATTCTGCTGATGCTTCTTCTTCAGCCTCGTTTTCAGCGGCCTCAAGTTCTTCGGCAGACTTACCTCTAAGGGCTCTTGGAATAGCAATGTTCACTACTGTTACCAATGAGCTGGTAAGGAATTCGAAATTGTCGGTAGGCAGTTGACCTACTTTTATAGACTTACCAATTCTTAGATTAGTTACATCAATTTCAATTACCTCTGGCATGTTTTTCGGCAAGGCTTTCACTTTCAATCTTGGGTTTTTCAAGATAAGTGTACCACCATTTTTTACACCAATGGCATTACCCGTAGCTCTTACCGGAATATCCATCTTAATTGGCTTGCCGGCAAATAGCTGAAGAAGGTCTACGTGCAACAAGGCTTCGCTTACAGGATGCCACTGAGACTCTTGTACAATTGCTCTATACTCAGTGCCTTCAATGTTTAGCTTAATAAAGCATGCTTCAGGCGTGTACAATACAGGACGAAACTGAATGGCCGGTGCATAGAAGTGCACTTGCTCATCGCCACCATACAAAACACCTGGTACGTTGCCTTCAGCTCTAAGTCTGTTTGCTTCGGCTCTTCCGAGATTTGCTCTTTTAAACCCTATAATCTCTACTTCTCTCATTTTTATATAATTGTTAAATAAATAATTGACTGATTGAACCGTCTGTGGTAATGTTTTTAATGGCCTTGGCAAAAAGCTCGGCAACAGTTAACACACGGATTTTAGATGATTGCTGGGCGAGTGGAATGGTATCGGTTACCACGAGTTCGTCCAACACAGAATTTTCAATATTTTCGTAGGCTTTGCCGGAAAGTACCGGGTGAGTACACACGGCTCTCACCGACTTGGCTCCTTCTTCCATAATTATTTTGGCAGCTTTGCACAAGGTTCCTCCGGTGTCTACCAAGTCATCAACCAGCACCACATTTTTGCCTTCTACGCTACCAATAATTCGCATTTCGGCTACTTCGTTGGGGCGCTTTCGGTGCTTATCAATAACCACCATTTCAGCATTGAAATGTTGTGCATATTCTCGGGTTCTTTTCACACCTCCTACATCGGGAGAAGCGAAGAGAAGCTCGTCCATATTCAGACTTCTGAGGTACGGCACAAAAATAGCCGACCCATCCAGGTGATCTACTGGGATATCGAAAAAGCCCTGAATCTGTCCGGCATGCAAGTCGCAGGTCATTATCCTGTCGGCTCCTGCGGCTGTCAGAATATTGGCAACCATTTTAGCTCCAATGGCAATTCTGGGCTTGTCTTTTCGGTCCTGACGAGCATAGCCAAAATAGGGAAGAACAGCAATTACTTTGTATGCACTAGCTCTTTTGGCCGCATCAATCATCAGGCAAAGTTCCACCAGGTTTTCGGCTGGTGCCATGGTCGATTGCACTAAAAAAACATTGGCTCCGCGAATGGACTCGGTAAAATAGGGAGCCATTTCGCCATCAGAGAATTTTTGCAATTGTATACCTCCCAGTCCCTGACCGAAGAATTCTCCGATTTTTTTTCCAAGGTCTGCCGATCCGTTTCCTGCAAAAATTTTATGTTCTCTGGTTGAATTACTCACGGTGCCAAATTTTGAGCTGCAAAGGTAGGAATTTAATAAATAAAATTAAGAGTGAAGTTTGAATATTTGTTGGGGTGGCCGTTTGTGCCTCTCCGGCTCTTATTGGGCAGTAAATCAGTCTTTTATAAAATAGTCTATAGTGGTTACTACGCGCACATTTTTTACAAATGGCGTGTTCTGATCGCGATCGGTTATGCTAAAAACACCCTGCTTGGCCGATTTTATTTTACCCACCCGTGAGTCTGAGTCTTTGGCGAACTTTTCGGCTACCTCTCTGGCATTCTTTGTCGCCTCTTCAATCATATCCGGTTTAATCGTGTTCAGGCTGGTAAAAATATATTCTATGGGTTGCCAGGTGTTCTTTGAGCCTATGAGAATACCCTGTGCTACCAACTCAAGAGAGGCGGTAAGGCTGTTTTGCAGTTTCTGCAAATTGTTGGTGCGTACGGTAAATTCCATTTGGGCTATGTATCGATAGGGTAGGTTAGCATTGTTTCCATACGGGTTGGCCTGAGTGTCTTGTATATTCACAGGGCCGGTAGAGAACTCCTCTGGCGAAAACCCTTGCTGCCTGAAAAACTCAATGACTGTTGCTTTTTGCTGTTCCAAATCGGCTTTGAGCTTGTTGAGGTTGTTGGAGGTGAGTGTAACCTGTACCGGCCACACACCAAGATCGGCCGCTACTTCCCGTTCGGCCAATCCTTTTACCTCAACCGACCGATCGAATGCTCTTGATTTGACTTGTATGTTGCTAATGAATAGGCCGGATACCACAATGGCCACACCTAGTATGGCCATGCCTATGTTTGTGCTGCTTTTCATGTGTTTTGAGTTTATTGCTGAACAGGAGTTGAGGCGTTCCTATTGTGAGCAAAGAGGAAATTATTTTAGAGCATAGTTTGCCTGGAGTGACAGGGGCTGGCCTTTACGCTGTTCAAAGCTGTTTAAGAGGGGCTGCTTATATTTATAAGTGCAGTTGTGGTGCTAAAACTAAGGTTCAAATACCGAGATAAACCGTGTTTTTGTAGTAAGTGTGTAACATAGTGCAATAAAAAAAGCCCTTTCAATTAAATGAGAGGGCTTTTTGTTGGTCCACTAGGGCTCGAACCTAGACTC
>NZ_DDDQ01000050.1:3661-14309 GCF_002336325.1 Roseivirga sp. UBA1976
CTAGGGCTCGAACCTAGACTCTTCTGAACCAAAATCAGACGTGTTGCCAGTTACACCATGGACCACCGTTGAAATCGGAGTACAAAAGTAGTCGTTGAGTTTAGATTTGAAAATGTTTTGAGCAAAAAATGTTAACTTTTTTTTCAGTCTTCAACCTTCCAAAAAGCAATGCCTCCGGCTTGTTTTCCAAGATATGCGGTGTCTACAACTTTAAGCGTTTGTAAATCAATTACATCCACCATTCCGGGATCATCGGCAATACCTTCCACGCTTACAAAGGCATATCGCGAGTCGGGAGAAACGGCTACACCATGAGTGACCTTCTGGCTGTTGTTTAGCCTGGCCAGTTCTTCTCCGGTTTCCAAATTCCAGATCCCGGTTTTCGCGGCCGATTTATAAGATACTACCATGTACTTGCCATCGGGCGACAGATCGATGTTATATGGCCCTTTATCGGTTTTGAATTTGCGAGTGGCTTTCCAGGTTTTGGTATCAATCTCCAGTACCTCATCGGCTCCATTGCCGGCCACATACACCAGATCTTTAGATGGGTGAGGGCTCACCCAGGTGGGTTTAAATGCTGAGTGCTTCATGGCTCCATGGCCCATTGCCGAATGATCCATTTTGGAGTGATCCATAGCCTTTTCTTTTTGACCCTTGTCTGTCATGTTGTGTCCCATGGCTGAGTGGTCCATCTTCGAATGATCCATGTCCAGCATTTTACTGGCTTCGTCCAGATCGAATTTTTTGGTAACAACCAGATCCAGTGCATCAATTTCGAATAGTTCGCCCGACATCATGGCCACCGAATAATGCTTCATTCCATCGCGGCTTAGTCGGCTGCCATGGGGCATGGCACCGGTAGTGATCTGGTCGAGCTCGGTCATAGACTCCACATCGACCACCGATACCGTGCTGGGTACCATATCGCCATGGAGATTGAAATTAACACAGTAGAGCAGGCCTGTTACAGGCGAAACCTGCATAGAGGCAGGAAAGAGGCCCAGCTGAACGGTGCCTACCAGCTCATCGGTTCCGGTTTTAAACTTGTAGAGCATACCGTATGGGTTGCCATGAGCCAGGCTCAAGTACCAATATTCACCATTGGGACCAACGGTAATACCATGCGGCCCTTCAATTTCGGCAGGCCAAACCCCTACAGGAATTGTTTTGATGGTTTCGGCTTTTTTACCGTCAAACTTCACAACCGACACTTCGTCTTCAGACTCGGCAGTCACATACACGTAATAGCTCTGAGCTTGTACCGACAGGGCTATGGCGAGGCCAAAAAGGGTAAATAGCTTCTTCATTTCTTTTGGTGGTTATCAGTGATCTATTGATCAGCACATCAGTAAATTTCTACCTATTTACTGACATACTGATCACAGAATGCTCTAAATTACTTCGACTGAATTTTTGTTTCTTTTGGTTTTTCTGGCTCCAATTTGGCCGACCACAGTCCACTATTCCAGTCAGAGAAGAAGATGTGTCCTTTGTGCAACTGAGCTCCCCAGGTAAACGGTGCGTTGGGGGTATAGCCATTGCCATCGTTTGGAATAAACCAGGCAATTTCGCGGCCTTGTTTTCTTAGGTCACCCATTAGCTCTCCACTCAAATCGAAAACTCTTACCCCGGCATTGTAGAAAGCTACATAGAGTATATCATCTTCAATCCAGTAGTTGTGAGAGCCGGCATAAGGAATTTCAACTCTGGCTATTTCTTCGGGGTTTTCCAGATCGGTAAAGTCAATAATGTGCAGATAACCTCCGGCCATATTTACTCCACCCTTGGCTGTGTTGAGTCCGTAGGGGAAGATTTCATCACCACCAATTACATAGAATTTTCCGGTTTTGCTTCGGTACGGGAAGGCGGCATGGTTGGCTCCGTTCGGATAGGCATAGCTTGCAAATTGCACCGGGTTTTTGGGCGATCCTCCGGCTATGCCATTGCCTACGTCCACTAGCTGTATACCGTCTGACCAGTTAGAAGAATAGGCGATTCCGTCTTCTACCCATACATCGTGTATGGCGTGGCCTGGCGTGTCTAGTTCAAATTTAGAAACCGCATAGGGCTTTTTGGGATCTTCTATGTTAATGATGTAGTACTTTTGACCGGCACTAAGGGCGTATATGTGGTTTTTGTAGATGAAAACATTGTGAACACCACCGGTTAGGTTTTCATCGAAAGTGGAGATGATTTCTACGTTTCGAGGGTCTTTTACATCGATAATGACCAGTCCGTTTTTACGGTTAGAGGCTCCTTCCCGGCTAATAACACAAATGGTGCCGTCTTCTGAAATTTTTACATCGTTAACCGTTCGGGCGTCTACCTGCACAGAGTCTATTTTAAAAATGTTGGCAGGATTGGTGACGTCCCAGAAGTAGGCCTTACCATCGGCTCCCCAGGTGCCGGTAACCGCATAGTCTCGGCCATCTACACCTTCCCAAATCCACAGGTCTGACGTATGCTTATCGTTAACAGAACCCTGACCTACCATTTCAATTTTTCGTGTAACATCCCGAGGTACAATGCGGAGGGTTTTTGAAGCGGAAGCTACTCCTGCGGCAGCGGTTATGGTGTATGTTCCCGCTTCATCGGCTACGAACCGGCCATCTTGCTTAATCAGGCCCGATGCGCTTTGGCTTACATCGTCAGAAACGCCATAAAAGGAATACTGAATGGGTGCATCGGCAATTACATTGCCTTTGGCATCGAGTGCTTTGGCATTGAAATGGAACACATCACCGGTTCTTCCCTGGTCTCCATCAGCACTAAGCTCAATACGAGTAATAGGGTTTTTAACCACATTTAGGCTTATGGTATTTTCAATGTTTTCTGCTTTGGCAGTGATATTTACTTTTCCTTCTTTGAATGTATTGATAACCCCAAAACCGGAAACACTGGCCACCGAAGAGTTGGCTGAGCTAAAAGTAACCTGAACATCTGTTCTTTCCAGACCGGCCTTATCAATTACTCTGTATTTGAGGGCTACCGGAGTACCGGCATAAATAGTATTGGGTATGCCTTCTATTTTAATTTCTGAAATGGGAGGGTAGTTGACCCTTACCTTGATGCTTTTGCGATTTCCTTCAGGATAATCGGCCACTGAACCACCACCAATTACAAGCACTTCAAACTCACCGGGTTTAAATGCCTCAATGGTTTGGGTAGAATCTACATATACACTGCGTCTGGCGCGTGAGAAAGCTCTTACATCTTCTTTAGACTTTTTGCCGTTTTCCTGAACGTAGATGTCTAATTTTTTCTTTTCTCCCACATTGAGAACAATTTCATCCGGAGCTACAATTTTCTTTTGAGCCATAAGACCTGCCGGCAGCAGGAGCAGGGCTAAAAAGGTGAGTTTTAACAAGTGCTTCATTATTAGTGGTTTAAGTTTAAAAATGAAAAGTACCTAATCTGCTCAAATCATACAACCTATGATTGACAGGTGGTATACCAAATTTTTCGGCACACAGAGGCATATTCAATGCCCATAGATTCAGTGCTTAAAAAGTGGGTTTTTCTTTTTATGGCCTTCCATTGGAGCTATTAGAGCATTTCAGTTTCCAACTGCTCCAGTGTTTTGCCTTTGGTTTCGGGCATAACCTTCCAAACAAAAATTAGCTGAAAGGCCATGAGTATGGCAAAAGCAGCAAATACCCAACCGGCACCAATGGTGGTGAACAATACGGGAACTAGGGCTGGTATAATGGCTGCTAACCACCAGTGTACTGATGAGCCAAAGGACTGACCTTTTGAGCGCATGTGGTTGGGGAAAATTTCAGAGATAAATACCCATATAACAGCGCCCTGGCCTATGGCATGAGCTCCAATGAATAGAAATAAAGCAGGTGGTACAATAGAAGCCCAACCAAAGAAGAAGGCTAGTGAGGTGGTGGTGAGAGTAATAATATAGCCAAAGGAACCTATATACATTAGGCGTTTACGGCCTACTTTGTCGATAATAATTACGCCAATAATGGTGAAAATAAAATTGGCAATACCTACACCTACTGTACTTAAAAATACGGCATCCTCGCCCAGGCCGGCTTCTGAGAATATTCTTTTGGCGTAGTATAGCAGGGCATTGATACCACTGAACTGATTGAAGAACGCAATGGCAAAAGCGAGCAGGAGGGGACGTTTATACTTAGCCGAAAAAAGCTTTTCGCTAGAGCCGCGTGTTTGTGGCGAAGAGGTTCGAACTTGTTCTAACTGGGCTTGAACCTGGGTGGAATGGTAAATTTTTTCGAAAATTTTACGCGCTTTTTCCACATTACCCTGCTTTAGTAAAAGCCAACGAGGGCTTTCCGGTACGGTCAGCACTATGAGTGTATAGAGCAAGGCAGGCAGGGCTTCAATGCCTATCATCCATCGCCAGGATTCTATTTCTATACTTTTAGCAATCAGGTAGTTGGATATGAAGGCGACAAGGATACCGAATACAATATTTAGCTGATAGAGGGCCACAAGGCGCCCTCTTTGGTTGGCTGGGGCAATTTCTGAAACAAAGGTTGGTGCGGCTATGGTCGATGCTCCAACACCCAAGCCACCAATAAAGCGGAAGGCTGCAAAAAGCCATGGATCGCTTACAAGTGCAGAGCCCAGGGCAGAAACAGTATATAGAACTCCTATGAGAAACAAAGTCTTTTTACGACCGATCTTATCGTTGGGAAAACCGCCAAACATGGCTCCAATAACAGTTCCCCACAAGGCTGAACCGACTACCACTATACCATGGAAAAGATCGTTTCGACCATTGAGCGTATACCCGGACCAGAGTTTCTGTAGCTCTTGTTCGGCACCATTGATTACTATGGTATCGAATCCAAATAGAAATCCGGCCAATGCTCCGGCAATCGACCAGTAAAAGACTTTGTTATTGTTCATTATCCGTGTTTAAGTCAGCAGAGTGAAAAATATTCAATCCGGTTAAGCTTCCGTGCCGACTGCCCGGTTTTGTTTCAGTGGTTGGCTTGCGAGCAGCCTTTCGGTAAGTGTACCAGATGGAGCCAAGGCTGCTTGGTAGTGCCCGGGTTAGTTCTAAAAGAGAAGCAACTGTTGCGTTGCTTACTGGCCTTAAGAAAACCCATGACTTTTGAAGCAGCCTTGCTCTTAGGGATTGATTAGAATACGAGTTTCTTTAAGTGTTTAATACTTGTTTCCAGGCTGCTTACTGAATCTTCGGCAAAATTACCATCCTGTTCTACAAAGAAATATTCCATTCCCGCATCATTCTTATGACCAAAAATCTGTCTCCAGTCTATAATTCCATTGCCAATTTCGGTCATAGGTTGCCCATCGTCTAAGGAGAGGTCTTTTACATGCCATAGTGGTACGCGACCCATGTTTTGTCTGAAGAAGGTTAGCGGGTTTTTTTCGGCTTTGCGAGCCCAGTATATGTCGAGCTCAATTTTCACGTACTGAGGGTCAGTTTCTTTTAAGATAACCTCCATAGGAACTTCACCATCCAGCTCCATAAACTCAAAGTCATGGTTGTGGTAGCACAACTGGATATTGGATTTTTTAGCGGCTTCACCCACTTTGTTTAGTTGCTCACAAAGTGCTTTATACTGGTCTATAGACTCCCGTTCAAAAGGCATTAGCCAGGGGCAAACTATAAATTCGGCACCAAGGGTGGCGGCATCGTCTATTGCGCGCTGTGGCTCATGCCAAAGGGTGCCCGGAATTTTGCGTTCTCCGGCACCCGTTGGTGTGTGAATGCTTTTTACCTGAAGTTTAGATTTTTCGAAAATGGCTTTGGCTTCTGCTATGGGCTTTCCCAGTATTTTTCCATCAGAAAAGTCGAATAGCTCCATATAGTCGTATCCGGCCTTTCTTAGTCTCTTCAGAGTACCGGGCATGTCTTTATAGATCACATCTCGAACGGTAAAGGCCTGAAAGCCGAATGATTTAATGGTCTCGCTTCTCCGTGTTGCCCCCAAAAGCTGAGGGGCCACCAGTGCGGAAGCTGCCGCAAGACCGGCTGTTTGAATAAAGTTTCTGCGTTTCATTTGATCGATATTTCCTTTGAAACTAAGAAAAAGGAAGAAAATTTTCTAGCAGAAACTCACGAGGGGTATAAACGAAAAGACACCCAAACCTACTTTCGGTGTTGGGTGTCTTTTGATGAAGTTCAGACAGTACTGGACTTACATTTTCTCGTACATTGCTCTCAATTTCTTTCGGGTAATGGTGTCGCGCCAGTTTTTACCCAAGGCATTTTCCCAAAGGGGTTCTAAAAACAGGGCCACATCAATCATTTTTTCAAATTGCTCATCGGTGAGGTTGGCACAGATGCCTTTCGGTATATCGATATCATGCTTTTTCACCATGGCTTTGAATTTGGCCACTCCTTCAGGATAAAACTCTTCGAGCTGATCGAACACTATGCAGTTACCAATACCATGTTTGGTGCCCAACAAAAAGCTCAGGCCATAGGAGAGGGCATGGGCTACACCAACCTGCGAGTAGGCAATGGACATGCCTCCGTGGAAAGAAGCCATCATTAGTTTGTCGTCAGAATCATCATCCCAAACGTCCTTTTCCAAAAACACCTCTTCGCAAAGCTCCAGTGCCTTTTCTCCATACGATTGGGAGAAGGTGTTGAGATAGGTGCCTGTAAGCGATTCAATACAGTGTATGTAACAGTCCATTCCTGTATAAAACCGCTGGTTTTTTGGAGCATTCTTGATCAATTCGGGGTCGAGAATAATCTGATCGAAAGGAGTATAGTCTGAGTTCATGCCCAGTTTGCGCTGTGGCCCTGTAAGTACCGTAGTTCTAGATACTTCGGCACCTGTGCCGGATAGGGTGGGAATACCTACATGATAGGCTCCGGGAACTTTTACCAGATCCCAACCCTGATAGTCGGCCGAAGAACCCGGGTTGGTCATCATTAGGGCAACAGCCTTGGCAAGGTCTAACATACTACCACCACCAATGCCAATAATACCGGAAACTTCTCCATAAGCCTCTTTTAGCGAGTTGGCTATGGCGTCTACTTGCTTGGTTTTGGGCTCATCAGCTGCACTGGCATAAACTATTTTGTCTGTGCCGCTAAGCGGTATTCTGTTGATCAGGGCATTGTTCCCCTTAAAAATATCGTCTACAATAAAGATAAATGGAAAATCTGCTTTTCTGTGAGGGGTGAGTATGTCTTGGGTTTGGTCGAAACAGCCTCTGCCGTATACGACCATTTTAACCATTGGGAAGTTTTTGAATTTCATCTTAATCTTCAATAAATGTTTTTGCGTTTTCGAGATCTTGGGGCGTATCGATTTCTATGCCCATGTATTCGGTCTCTACCATTTTAATTTTTTTGCCGGTTTCCAGGTATCTCAGGCACTCAATTTTTTCAGTGTCTTCAAGCAGGGTCATTGGGGTATGGTAAAAATCGAGCAAGGCCTGTTTTCTAAAAGCATATACTCCTATGTGCTCGTAGTATTTAGTGTTGGCTTCTTTATTTCTCGGGTAGGGTATGGGCGACCTTGAAAAGAACAGGGCAAAGTTGTTTTGGTCAACGACCACTTTCACGTAATTGGGGTCTTCAATTTGGTTTACTTTGGTGAGCACTTGCATGAGAGAGGCCAGGTCAATATTGGCTGCATCGGGACCTTCGAAAACGTTGAGCAATTTTACCAAAGGTTCTTTTTTGGTAAAGGGTTCATCGCCCTGAACGTTGACAATAATGTCGGCCTCTATTTGTTCAGCTGCTTCAGCTATTCGGTCGCTACCACATTCGTGATTTTTTATACTCTTTATGGCTTTTCCACCATTGCCAACTATTTCGTTGTAAATAACTTCTGAGTCTGTCACCACAAATACATCGGAGAAAAGACCAGTGTTTAGTGTGGCTTCATAGGTTCTCAGTATCACCGACTTGGAGCCCAATTTGGCCATTAGTTTACCGGGAAACCGGGTGGCATCGTATCGGGCTGGTATAAGGGCAACAACTTTCATTATAAAACTGAGGCTATGGTTTGGGCCATCTTCTCTGCTCGTTCATGAGCTTGCTCTTCTGTCCAGTTTAGGTTGATAAGAGAAGAAATGGTTCGGCCAATAATCTTATCTGATTGTTGGAAGGCATTAAAATCGGTGTTCTTAATGGCGTCTACCAATGCAGGGTTCAACGGGAACAACGAGGTGGCGTTTTTAAGGTGGTCCCACTTTTTAATATAGTGCCAGTTGTTATCGTACCAATAGAAGTTTCCTCCCAGCCCATTACTAAGCAATGCTTTGTGTGCTGCTCGGGCTAAATCTTCGGTAGGGAGGAAGAAAGAAAGGAACGAGGCATTGTCACCTTGTGGATCTGGTATGCACCTAAAACTAATGCCCTCTACTTTTTGTAAAGCGGCTTTTATAATAGCATTGTGCTTTCTTTGCGTAGCCAATATGCTATCGAGTTTTCTTATTTGGGCAAGTCCAACAGCAGCATGAAGCTCAGATATTCTGAAGTTATAGCCCAGAAAGGGGTGGCTTTCAGCACCCCGGTCAGTACCAATGTGGTCATGCCCATGGTCTGTATAATGATCGGCATGTGTATAAAACTCTTTGTTATTGGTAAGGAATGCTCCTCCTTCACCGCAGGTTATAGTTTTCACAAAGTCGAAAGAGAAAGTTCCTCCATGGCCTATGGTACCCAGTTTTTGTCCGTTGAACGAACCGCCAATGGCCTGACAGGCATCTTCTAACAGCAGAAGGTCATGCTTTTCGCAAATGGCCATTAACTCATCCATTTGTGCCATAGAACCACACATATGAACAGGCATTACCATTTTGGTTTTGGGTGTAATTGCTGCTTCTACAGCTTTGGGGTCCAGGCAGAGGGTTTCATCGACATCGACCAACACAGGTATTGCTCCGGCCGCAATAATGGCCTCAAAGCTGGCCACAAAGGTAAAAGTGGGCATTATAACCTCATCTCCATAACCTACTCCCATTACAGCCATGGCTGTACTCAAAGCGGTGGTTCCGCTTGAGGTAAGCTGCGCATGTTGTACCTGAAAAGTGTCTTGAATGGCTTTTTCCAGTTCTTTGGCTTTCCACTGGTTGTTGCGCATGGCATCGAAGCCATAACGCATCAGAATGCCTGTTTCTAACACATCGTTTACTTCCTTTCGCTCTTCTGCTCCGAAGAATTCAAATCCTGGCATGTATCTAAATTTTGGGTCAAAAATAGATAGAAATAATCAGGTCTCACAAATAGGCCCGATGGATTTAAAACAATCAGGCTGTCGATAGCTGTTAACCAATCCCAGAATGGGAAATTTTTCTTTCTGTGGTCTGATTTATCATGCCAATGTCGACCTATTTATATTATAAATTACTGATAATCAATGGTTTGGTTGTTTTGTAAGCCTTTGGCAGAATGCTTGTCTTAAGTATGATGAAGTTGCTAAGCAGCTTCTTGTTGGTATGTGAAGTTGATGGTTAATAATCTATTTGGTTGAGGTGAACCCTGAAGAATACGTCTTCGGGGTTCTTTTTTTGCCCTTTTCTCAAGGCATAAAAAAACTGTCTTAAAAGATTGCTCTCCATTCTCATTGGTTGTGAATAGGAGAAAGCAAGGACTTTTAAGACAGTCTTTACGTTTCTTTTAGCTATGGCCTATAAATCGGTGGCCACAATACCTCTCAGGGCTATCACATTTACATGAGGTATGTTAGCGCCTCGGGTCGTGTTTAGTGCATCGATAATTAGGTTGGCAATTATGGCATTACCTCTTGGGTTCGGGTGTACACCATCAGTAGAGAATACTCCATTGGGTGCAAAGTCAGGTCTTAGGTTATGACCATCCACCTCTAGTCCCAGCTGGCCATCGGCTTGCGCTGCTGCTGCCTCACCCATAGCCTCTAAAGCCTGATTGGTTCCCTGGCTTGGGTCTATTAGGAAGCGAGCTGCGGCCGGGCTAAGACCGAATAAATCAGCAAAAGCCGGCTGCACATCTACAAGCGTAATTGAGCCGTTAGACTGAGCGTTGATACCGGCAACTACGCCTGCTATAATGGCATTGAATTGCGCTCTGGTACCCACTACTGTTTGTACTTCTGAGGCCGAAAGAATCAGATTGTCTGCCGCAGGAACAGTAATACCTACAAGTGCTTGTTCATTGCCTCCCACTGCAGTTCCCAACACACTGGCTGAAGCCAATGTCGGAAGATCGTTAGCCGTGGCCGGGCGAGATTGTCCATAAGGAGCCAGTGCCTGTCTTTCGGCAGGGGTAATAAGTTGTAAGGCCAAAAGGATATCGAATTCACCGCCCGGACGATCGAAGTCTACCAGGGCATCATCTTTAATCAGTATAGGGTTTGCTCCCAGTGCGTAGCTTACCTTTCTTCGGTCGGCTTCCTGCTGTGAAACATTCACAAGAGGAGATTGCTGCGACACTTGTACAAGGCCATCCAAGGCTCTGTTAAGTCCAGAAAAAGCCGCATTGAGCTGAGCCACTTCATTCGCATCAGTCATTGGAATGGCGTTGTAAGGAACGGCTCTAAAGTAGGGGAGAAGCACGTATGGAGGTAGGGTAAGCACTACACCTTCGGCACCAGACTGAACCAAAGCACCCAATGACTGTGAGAGGGCATCTTGAAAATCCTGTGCGCTGGTAATGAGCGATTCGTTGCTACCACCACCAATGGCATACTGT
>NZ_DDDQ01000183.1:0-11867 GCF_002336325.1 Roseivirga sp. UBA1976
AGGACACAGCTTGTGGCTAGTATAGTGGATATAACAAATGCGACCTAAAAGACTTCAAGTCTAAATTATTTTTGTTCAGAGCAATGATTTTATCATCCCTCTCAACCCCGAGTAGACCATAGTCTCTTCAGTACTAAACCCCTTTCGTACTAAGTATATCACACATCGCAATACTTTAGTCCTTACCTTCGCAGCTCAATTACCCTATGAGTTTTCAATACCAACATATAGACCTCCCTGTAAAGGAAGTTGTTCCCGATACCAGAAAGCATCTCGCTGAAAAGAATACGCTAATCGTTAATGCGCCTCCGGGTGCAGGAAAAAGTACGCTTTTACCACTTACTTTGATGGATGAGCCTTGGCTCAAGGGTCAGAAGATTATCATGCTGGAACCACGCAGGCTGGCTGCTCGTACCATTGCGGAGCGCATGGCTTACTTCCTTGAGGAAAAGGTTGGCGAGACTGTTGGCTACCGTATTCGGTTTGACAATCGGGTTTCAGATAAAACCAAGATTGAAGTAGTTACTGAGGGCATACTCACCCGTATGATTCAGTCAGACAATGAGCTTTCCGGTATTGGAATGGTCATTTTCGATGAATTTCATGAGCGTAGCATCCATGCAGATGTAGCTCTGGCACTTTGTAGAGAAGCTCAACAAGTGCTTCGGCCCGACCTGCGCATTATGATTATGTCTGCTACCTTGAACATGCCGCAGTTGACCAGCCTCTTAAAAGCTCCTGCGGTAGTCAGTGAAGGCCGGCAATACCCCGTAGAAATAATTTATGAAGGAGATATCGATGAATTTTTAATTCCTGAGCTAATCTCCAAGACCATCAGCAAAGCGGCCAGGCTTCACGATGGAGATATTCTAGTGTTTCTTCCCGGTCAAAGAGAAATTCAGAAAGCGGCCGACCTGTTGAGAGGAAGTTTAAAAGGAATGGCCATTCATCAGCTCTACGGAAGTTTACCGCCTCATAAGCAACAGGCCGCCATTATGCCCGATCGTAGCGGTAAGCGAAAAGTAGTTCTGGCTACCAATATTGCCGAAACCAGCTTGACCATTGAAGGGATTAAAGTGGTTATTGATAGTGGTTTTGGACGCACTTCTAAGTTCGACCCGAACTCCGGCCTGTCTCGTTTAGAAACAGTCCGTATTTCCAGAGATTCAGCAGATCAGCGAGCCGGCCGGGCCGGGCGTTTAAGTGCAGGCCATTGCTATCGTATGTGGAGCCCAGTTACACACCAAAGAATGACTGAGCACATTGTACCGGAGATTATGGAAGCCGATCTGGCTTCACTGGTACTCGATATGGCCCAATGGGGTATCATAGATCCACAACAAATGACATGGCTTACGCCCCCTCCTGCCGGCCCATTAGCGCAAGCCAGAGACCTTTTACACCAACTGGAGGCTTTGGAAAATGGAAAGATAACAGAGCATGGCAAAAAGATGCTCAGGCTACCTTGCCATCCGCGAATAGCTCATATGCTCTTGTTGGCAGAGGAGCACGATCAATTGGCTTTGGCTACAGATATTGCAGCCTTGCTTGAAGAGCGCGATCCGCTCGGCAAAGAGGCAGGAATAGACATTAATACGCGCATAGAAGCCTTGAGAACTCACCGAAGGGAAAATCGCGATGGTAAAAAGCTGCAACGGATAGAAAAAATAGCCGAGCAATACCGCAAACTGTTTCAGATTGATGCAGAAAACGACTCTGTCGATCCATATGAAACTGGTGTTTTGCTCACCCACGCCTATCCGGAACGCATTGCCTGTGCTCGTCCTGGTAATAATGCCCAATTCCAATTGTCTAACGGTCGCTATGCCATGGCCGGTCATCGAGATGATTTGGCTGCTGAACCTTGGTTGGCCGTTTGCCATATCGATGCTCGAGACGGTATGGGTAAAATTCATATGGCCTCCCCTCTCAACCCCAGAGATCTGGCTCCTTTAGTAAAAGAAAAAGACGTAATTACCTGGGATACAGAAGATGGAGGGCTTATTGCTTCCAAAAATCTGTGCATCGGTAGCATTGTGCTAAGAAGCACTCCCTTGCCCGATCCGGATCCAGCCCATTTAGTGAATGCCATAGTAGATGCCATAAAGAAAGAAGGCGAACGTTTGCTCGACTTTAATGAGGAGGTAAACCAATGGCAAAGCCGTGTGTTATCGCTCAGGAAATGGAACCCTGAAGAACAATGGCCGGAAGTAAGTACTTCTTCCCTACTCCAAACCTGTGGTGACTGGCTGGCCCCTTATCTCAATAACATCCGCAAGCCGGAAGACCTCAAAAAGCTTAAGCTTAAAGACATTTTACACCACAGTTTGAGTTTTGACCAGCAAAGCAAACTGAATGACCTGGCCCCGGAAAAAATTGAAGTGCCGAGTGGTTCACAAATTCGCCTCGCTTATCGAGACAATGCTGAAGCCCCTATTTTAGCCGTCCGCATACAGGAAGTCTTTGGTATGGCCGAAACCCCAAAGATCAATGCCGGAAAACAAGGCGTACTGATGCACCTGCTCTCTCCCGGTTTTAAACCCGTACAGATTACCTCCGACCTCAAAAGCTTCTGGTCAGACGCCTATTTCGAAGTTCGTAAAGAACTCAAAAGACGTTATCCTAAACATGTCTGGCCTGATGATCCGTGGAATGAACCGGCTATTCGGGGAGTTAAGAGGAGGAATCAGTGATCGGTTGAACGGAAATCGGTGGAACAGAAATCAGTTGATCAGTAGGTTAGTGAACCAGATAAGGCAAAATTACCACGAAAGTACTGCCCCTTTAGGAGTCAGGGGTAGATGAGTTGAACGGAAATCGGGGAATTAGTGAATTGGTCTTTAGTGCATCAATAATGCTCAAATGCCTTGGTAAACGTCACTCAGAGGCCTGTCGCATAGGCAAGCGAGGTACGACCGAACAATATTACTGAGTTAGTGGCTAAATTGTGCTATTCATCTATCAATCAAATGTGACTTTTAATCTTGACACGAATTAAGGATTACTAAAACATAGGGTTAAATACTTAATTTATTCTAGCACAATTTAGAACTAAAAAACAATGAAAGACGATATTCAAATGCTATCCAAGAGCCTTCTTGAAGCCATGAGTCAAATTCTTGGAGTTAATCTTCAGTCTGAAAATTACATCAAGGCTTACTCAGTTAAAATTGAAAAAGCTTTTTCTGATAATCCAATTTCTCAATTGACAAGTAACTATATTCTTCATAATCTAAGGGCCAAATCATTACAGGAGTCTGGTCAAATATTTTTGGGATATAGTTATGGAACCAACAATGCCAAGGCTACACTTCAAGTGTCATCAAATCTTCAGTTTTACTTTTTGCTCTCGTTGGCACACGCTTATGAACTCTTTGAAATTTATATTAAACGGTTGTTAAAAGTTATTGAAAAGGAATATCCTGAGATTAGAGATAGAATAAAACCAAGTGAGCTAAAAAAGAACTGTGATCCAAGCGTGGATAATATCCAAACTAAAAATAATAAGGCCTATTTCAACCTCTTGAGAAGAATCATGCCAAGCCTTGTTGATATAGAAACTAAAAATTGTTGGAATACTGATATTCAACAATGGTACCAAGCCTTTTCCAATTTCAGACATTCGGTGACTCATGGTAATGCACTTTGTCATGAAACAAAATATTTAAAGTATAAAAAACTGACAGACCAGTTTTTTCCAGTGAAAAAACATTGCGAAGATCCTGATTGTAAATTTTGGAGATTCGACATTACCTACTCTAACCTAAATGACAACCTTACTTTGATTGGTGATTACACAATCCTATTAGTAGAGGAACTAAACAGCTACTTTGAAATAGAAATTGATTTGAAGAAGCTTTAAACCAAATTGCATTTCCGTCCAGAAGGACCTTTATAAATAATTTCTAGGGTTAGAATGGGTTATGAAGAACTGAACTTGGCGTTCTAATCATCAAACTTCATTACTCTACCCTGCCTCCCAGCCTCTACCTCCGGCAAAATCTCACAATTATCCCAGATGCCTGACTTGAGTGTGGCGGCATAGGTTTTAGGCAGGCCTTTTTCCAACATTAACTGGTTGGCGAGGTCGTGGTTGTAGGTAAAGGACTGGTGTTGAAAGGAGAATCCGTTTCTGTCGTTCAACAACATATACCAAACCCTTGGGGTGCCATCATTGGCGGGCATGCCGATGACTCCGGGATTGAGCCAAAGCTTGTCTTCTACAGGGCTATTAAAGGGTAAACCGCAATGTCCGGCCAGGATAATGTCTGACTGCGTCTGATCTAAAATGGCACGCTTGCGTTCGTCTGGGGTAGACTCAAAAATATATTCTGAGGTGTTTTCAAGGCCCCCATGCAGCACAAAGCAGCTTTTTCCGGCAAATTGAAAGCGGATAAATTCCGGTAATTCCCGTAGCCATTCAATCTGTTCTGACCTTACCTGCGATTGCGCAAAAGGATACCATTGCCTGGAAAACAGATCACATCGCGAACCATCATTGAAGTTACAACCGCAATCCTCTTCCCCTTCTTTGAGCTGTATCTCCACATTGCCCAGAATGGCATGAATGCCCCAGTTTCTGATGAAGTCCAGCACTTCCACCGGCTGAGCACAATAGCCCACCATATCACCCGTACAGATGATATTGGATGCCGGAATTTCCTTCTCCCCGGCTATCTCATGCAAAGCTTCCAGTGCCTGAAGATTACTGTACACACCACCAAATACCATCACTTCGCTACAGAGTGTCCCTATGTCCTTCACCTTATCCAACCAATGCATTTCCTTTTCTTTTCATGAAGATAAATACTAAAAAACAGGCCGCTGTACCCAATAGGTTTACACTAAGTAAATCGCCATAACTTCCCGGAAAGAACACCCATTCTTTGGGATAAGCTCCTGTGGCAAACCAGATACCGAAGGCCGTTCCTGTTAACACCGTCAACACAAATGCCAGCCGATGGACCTTCCATCGCCAGAAGACAAAGACAGGTGCCAAACCTATAACCATAGTGCCGGAAATGGTGGTGGCCGACAACACCGTGGGATTGAAAAACACTGGAATAGTGCCTAGAACAGCAATAATCACCATTATCACGCGGCCAAAACTAACGCTGGCATTGCCTATTTTAAGGTCAACCGCCATCAACTTTGAAAAAGAGGCAAAGGCAGAGTCCAATGTAGAAGAGGCCGATGTTATCATTATCAAATTGATTACCAGCATGATAATGATTCCAAGTGACTGTGCTACTTCAACCGCAGCTTCACCTTCCATGCCCTTTTGAGCGGCATAGACGCCTATAAAACTGAAGAGGACAATACAGATAAAGCCAATAGGAACCGCCCAATAGAAGGCCTTCTTCATGGTCTGTGGATCGGTAATAAAACCCCTATCCGTCATCACAGGATCATGAAATGGGTAGCTAATGGACTGAATCAGAGCAACCAGTAGCAAATCTACTCCACCAGAAAGGCTCCAGTCACCAGAGCCGAGATAGCTTGAAATACCATCGGAATCAGGAAGTATTACCCCAAGAACGACAATCAGCAAAACGGCAAAGAGCACCATCTGAATGGCATCAGTCAGCATAGAACTACTGAGCCCTCCTTTGAGGGAATAGAGCAAAGTGAGCAAGGTAAAGACCAGAATAGCCAAATAATAAGGCTTGGAGCCCACTTCACCGAAGTAACTGCCAATCACTATGGTGTTAGACCAGACTTCATTAAAGAGCCTGAAAGCAATGAGAAGAGAGAAGAGAATCACGGCTCCCCTTCCGTATTTGGAACTAAGAAACTGGTGAATGCTCTGAAAATCTCCCTTCACGCGCAGCTTGAAAATGATGATGCCAGCAAAAAGGAACGACAGGTAATAGGTGGCATAAGCCACACCTCCCACAATGCCATAAGAAAGGCCTAGATTGGCCGCATTGGTAATGCTTTTGGCAAAAATCCAGCTAATGACCAAGCTGCTAGATAATAGCCATAATCCGGGCTTTTGGTTGTTTTTTCTGGTGGCTTGGAAAAAGTCACTCTTGGTTTTTGCCCATGGGGAAATGGCAATCAGCACCAAACTTGATGCGATGACTAGTATCCATTGCCAGAGGGTTATGTTTTGCGTGGTCATTTCCTGATTACTTTTCCACCCCCTAACCCCCGCCAGCGGGGGACATGGCAGCCTGCCATTGTGAAATTTTTCCGCACAAACGGAAGGTTTGGATGGGGGCTATTTTGCATTTCTTATGTTTGCTGCACTCCATACTATCGACATTCCGGAATTTTTCTTCATAAGTTTCAAAATGAAGAAAAATGTCCGGAATCTCATTTGATCATTAAATACGGAGGTTCCCGCCTGAGCGGGAATGACGTAAATCCAATTAATTCGCATCCCACCAAACCTTACTATTCACACTATTTTTATTGTTGGCAGTTGCGGCCTGGTAGTTCACCGCATTCAAAGCAGCTTCATCGGCAGGGTATGGCATTCTGACAGGAATGAGACCATTGTTCAGGCTGGCCGCTACATTTTTCAGTTGAGGAAATCCAGTCCTTCTGAATTCAATCCATCCCTCGTAGCCATTGATGGTGTTTGCAATCCACTTTTGAGTAATGATCTGCTCCAGTGGGTTCGCTCCATTCGCTCCATAAGCCGCATTTCCTGTTGTCAGGTAGCTTGAAGGCATTTCGCTTTGCCAGTATTCAAAAGCCAGTTGCACCCCCATTTCATAATAAGCTTGAGCATTCTGTGAAATAAGACCTTTTTCCGCAGCTTCTGCCAATAAGAAGTACGTTTCCCAGGCGGTCATAAAATTGGCATCAAGAGCACCCGTATTCTCTCTGAAAATGGTGCCGGTGAGCGAGTAATTGGCCACAGAAATGGAAGTGTTCGAAGCATCAGGTCCATTTCTTAGTCCTTCATAATTTCCTGTGGCTTCAGAAGGTCTGAAGAAAACCCGCTGCCGGGAATCGTTAAGGTTTTCCAAAACCTCTTCTAAGGTTTCTGATTGAACAAAAAGATTAAAATCACCAGAGCGCAATACGGCCATTCTGAATGTATTGGGCTGAGAGTTGGTAAAATCGAACGTGGCGTTGTCTGCATTGTTTTGAATATACTCACCTTCATTGACTATGGCCTGAAGTGCCGGGGCTACATCAACCCGATCAGAAATTCTCATGAGATACTTAATCCTCAGCGAGTTGGCTAAATTTATCCAGGCCTGAAGCCTACCGTTGTACAGGAGGTCTCCCTTTAATGTTTGCGACCCGGAATAATTTTTAATGGCGACAACGGCCTTTTCCAGATTGTCTAAAATGCCTCCGGAAGCCAGATAGATATCTTCTTGAGCATCATATGCCGGGGTAATGTGGCCTTGCTTACCGTTTAAAGCATTGAAATAGGGTACATCTCCATAAATATCAGTGAGGGCAGCAGCCATATAGGCCTTCAGAATAAGAGCAGGCCCTTCGTATACCTCATAAACTTGGCTCTTTCCGGCAGCCTCTAATACCAGTTCATTATCTCGCAAATTGCGATAAATAATGGGCCATGGATTGCCGCCCAACTGTGGCGAGCTTAGGTCGTGCCGATCGAACAGATTGAAATCGACCATGGCAAAATGCTGACTCAGTAGATTACCCGCCACGAAACCTTCGTACGACATTTGTTCTCCATAGTCATAAATCACCTGACGGAAAAGCAACTCTGGCTGCACCTCTATGGGCGCATTCGGATTGGTATTGATTTCTTCAAAACCATCCGAACAAGATACGAATAACATACTGATTAACAGAAGTATATAGTTCTTATATAAAGTATTCATCTGACTTCTTTTAAAAATTGAAACCTAGTTTAAACCCTATGCTTCTGGTGGTGGCATAAGACATATCTTCAACACCACTTACAAACTGTTGTCCTTGTACGGCCAGTTGTTCCGGATCGAAATGAGGTATTTCAGAGATTGCAAAAAGATTTCTGCCAATAAGGGCTACATCTAAACTTTTACCATTTTGAAAGAAGGAACCACTAAAACGATAGCCAACGGATAGCTGACGTAGTTTGAGAAAACTGGCATTGTAAGTATTGTTTTCTTCATGGTTTCTATCGTAAAAATTGCGATAGTAGGCTTCAGCAGATACTGCTTTGGTATTTTCTACATACACAGGGTTGTCGGCAGAGCCGGTGTTGACTACACCATTAGCCACAATACCTGCCTCGGGTCGATAAGCGGTTTCTTCTAACTGACCTCCTACTGCGGCCAGGGCCAGTGTTCGGGATACCAATTCTCCACCCTGACGCCAGTCAAATACAAAATTGAAATTCCAATTGTCAAAGCGAATTTCATTAGTATAACCCAGTATAAAATCGGGGTTATAGTTGCCCAGTTTTTGTAAGCGATTGTCAGGAATGTACAAGCCATTTTCACCCACTATAAATCGGCCTTCTTCGGTTTTCAGGTAACCTGTTCCATACATATCACCAACTCTTCCGCCTTCTTTCACCTGAAAGAATACAGTTTGATTTACGTTATCGTAAATACGGCTATAAGCCAGCGTAAGTCGGTCTACACCATTGGGAAGATCGAGTACGGTGGTTATGTTACGGCTAAAATTAAAGGTACCTGACCAGCTCATTTGGCCTCGCGACATCCAGTTAACTCCAACAATAGCCTCTACTCCTTCCGATCTCACGCGGCCACCATTCACTACTCGTTCTGTATAGCCCGAAGTGATGGAGACAGGAAGCGAAATTATCTGGTTGCTGGTAATGGCATTGTAGTATGTGAGGTCCACATGTATGCGATTGTTGAGCATTCGGGCCTCGCTCCCAATTTCAAAAGACCGGGTTCTTTCCGGAAGAAGATTGGGGTTGGCAATGGTAGATTGCTCACTGAATGTGGGCTGGCCTCTATAGGGTGTTTGTGCATTAAAAACACCGGCAGTCTGGTAGGGATCGGTATCGTTGCCCACCTGCGCATAAGAAGCTCTTAGTTTTAGAAAATCTATGGAAGTGGGCATTCTCCATAGGTTTGAGGCTATGAACGATCCTGAAACGGATGGATAAAAGAAGCTCACGTTTTCGGTAGACGTAGGGCTTGCCAGGGCACTGGACCAGTCATTTCGGCCCGTAAGTTCAAGAAAGAGAAAATCATGATAACCCAATTTTGCCCAGGCATAGACACTGTTAATTCGTTTTTTAGATAGAAACTCAAAAACCTCCAGAGGTGAGGCCGCATTGGAGAGTCTAAACACTCCCGGCTGAGCCAGTGAAAGTGCTTGTGATTGCAGGGTAGATGCCCGCTGATCCATTCGATTGGCTCCGGCAGAGCCTTCAAAGCTGAAAGACCCGAATTCCCTTACATAATTGACGAGAACATCGGTATTGTGTTCCCTAAACAATACATCGTGCACGGCATAGGCACCATTCCTAAACCGGTTAGAACTAAATGCTCTCCTAAATTGGCGTTGTTCGGAGGAATAATCCATGCCACTGCGCAAACTCACACTCCAATAGTCCGACAAAATGTAGCGGGCCATCAGATTGCCAAAGAGTCTGTCCCGGTTCAATGAGTTGCGATTCTCCAACAAAGTGAAGTAGGGATTGTCAAAAAAAGTATAGTTAAAAGAGTATTGCTGCGTGTTTTCCAGTCCGGGTTGCCAGTAGTTTTTCATAGGGGCAATGTTTAAAGATCGTGGCCCCCAGGCTACCAAAGCATAGTTGACGTTTTCCGATCCATAGCCACTGGAAGGCCGATTGTCTGATTGAGCATTGGAATAAGTGATAAAGCTTGAAATTTTAAGCTTTGGATTAGGCCTGAGATTCAGCCTGGCCGAAAGAGTGGTACGATCCAGATTAACTCCCGGTATAATAGACTTGCTTCTAAGATCGGTAAAGGAGATTCTTACATCGCCTTTTTCAGTGCCTGAGGCTACGGCAAGATTATTAATGGCTGTAATTCCCGTTTGGTAGAAGTTTTTAAGGTTATCAGGATGAGAAACAAAGGGAGTAGGTGTAATGGGGCTACCGCCATGTACGGCCACATCGCCTCCCCTTACCACCCTTCCATCGGGCAAAGTTACAGGACTATCGTATTGAGGTATAAGAAGCCCGGCATCTAGTCTTGGCCCCCAACTGTAAGAGATATTGTCATTAATCCCCCCACCCAAGCCGTCTACAAACTCAAACTGACCGGAGTTGCCTTGACCATAGCTGTTTTGAAACCGGGGCAGTTGAAAGGCTCGATCGAAAAAGGTGCTACTGTTGAAGCTGAGTCCCATTCCTTGTGCACTACGGCCGTCTTTGGTGGTAATGATTATAACTCCGTTAGACGCCCGGGTGCCATATAGAGCCGAGGCTGCGGGGCCTTTCAACACAGAAACCGATGCTACATCGTCAGCGTTGATTTCCATGGCTCCGTTGCCAAAATCTACTTCCTGAAAACCAGCAGCTGCATCGTTGGTAAAGTTTACTACCGAATTATTATTTACTGGAGTGCCATCTACCACAAACAAAGGATTATTGTTGGTAAATGAAGCTTCTCCCCGAATAGTGATTTTAGAAGTAGATCCAACGCCTGTAGCCCCCTGGGTTACAGTAACACCGGCTAGTTTACCGGCCAGGTTATCTACAAAGTTGGCAGCTTTTACCTCTCCTATGGCTTTAGGCTCAAGTCGTTGAACATTATAGCCAAGATCTTGGGTTTGCCGCTCTATGCCAAGGGCTGTGACCACAACATCTCCCAGAGAGCCTAAGCTTTCTTGCATAGTTATATTGAGTGGTGTTTGTCCGTCCACTACAATTTTGATGGTTTGAAAGCCAACCGATGAGAACACCAGTACTTCACCGCTTTCAGTGTTTATCTGAAATTGACCCTGAGCATTCGTAATGGTGCCTTTTGTGGTGCCTTCTATGGCAATGGTTACTCCAGGCAATGGATTTTTGCCTATGTCGGTTACGACACCGGTCACAGACGACTGTGCCATAACAGACAGAAAAAGGAACTGCCCGAACAGCCCTAAAAGAAGCTTTTTCATATGTAATTTATAAGGTGGTAGATGAATGTTTATGTGTGCATGAACCGATTACTGCATGGGCGGAGCACGCTGGGGAAGTTGCGAGTTGATGAGAATACTGCAAAGAAAATTGAAATGGTAGGTGGCTGTGTTAAGAGTTGGCCGAATGACCTTGAGCAGTTTTTTAAGAACGGTTGAGTTACTTTGAGCACAGAGATCGAAGGCTTTATTCAGATCGAACTTAGGGTTGAGAAAGAAAATGGATAGCTGTTGGCAATGAGTGTGGATGCTCTCGATTAATTGTGGGCTTTGCCAGGCTAAAGCTTCGAATGAAAGCTCCTCATAGCCATAACGATTCATGGCCAGTAAAAACATTCCTTTTCTCAAATCGGGGCCAATAACAATATCTGTTTCGCTAAGGGCATTGGCCGCTGTGGTCAAATCTTCAGAGGTTAGCTCGGGGCAATCGGCACCAATACAGATAACCCTCTCAAAGTTTTGGCTAAAAACACTGTCAAAAGCTGATTGGAGCCTTTCTCCAAAATTAGCACCTCTTTGATTGTGTTCGTTGAACTCAAAAACAGGAAACTGAGTAGCCATGGCTTTTTGCAGGCTTTGAGCACGAAGAGCCTCCAGCAGAGCAGTGTTAGCTTTGCTTTCATTCACCAGCTTTTTACGACTCGTTTCGCGAGATGCTGAAAAAGCAAAGAAGATAATGGCCGTTGTCGGTGAAGAAGTTTCCATTGGCGGGGTCAAGTTACATCACTAACCTACGTAACCCCACTATGTTTTGGATTTATCCTCTAATGTGTAATCTGGCGGTCAAAAGTACTGAGTGAACTGATCTATTCTTCCTTGAG
>NZ_DDDQ01000037.1:0-38186 GCF_002336325.1 Roseivirga sp. UBA1976
CATCAAAATCGCCAAACGATCTTCTGTCTGAACTGGCCCCTCTTCTGGGAGACTCCCAGGGCCATCGCAGTTGAGTACGATCCTCATCTTTGGCAGGGTCAAAATGGGGTCCGGCTTCCAGCACTGCCACATCAAAACCTGCTTCTGACAGGATTTTGGTGGCCATTCCGCCTCCAGCACCGGAACCTACAATGGCCACATCGTAGGTTTTTGCTGATTCTATTATTTGCATAGCGCGTTGTTAGTTGATGAATAGTTTAAAGCAAGCCTTCAAGATAAAGAATTCAACTTTAAAACGAAGTTGGCTTAATGGAGATTGGCCATAAAAAAGTATGAACTGAACAAACCATAAGAGCAGGCACTCATTGAATACTAACGGTGGCAACCTCTCATGGAAGAATTAGAAAAAACTGAAACTATTTTCTCCCTTCTGCACTGTTTAACATAGTTTTGTCCGTTCATGAAAAGAGGCCGGTTAGATCTTACTGAAGGTTCCATATTAAAAGGACTCATTGCCCTTGCCCTCCCAATTATTGGTGCAAACCTGCTACAAACAGGCTATCAATTGGTCGATGCTTTCTGGGTGGGTAAACTGGGAGCCAATGCTGTAGCTGCCGTTTCTGTTAGTTTTCCGGTAAATTTCCTGCTCATTTCACTGAGTTCAGGATTTGCCTTTGCCGGAACCATTCTGGTCGCTCAGTATGCCGGGGCCAAAAATTTTGGCATGGTCAACCATGTGGCTACTCAAACGCTCACCATGGTGGTAATCATCAGCCTTGTTCTATCCACGGTGGCTTACTTTCTGTCTCCTTCTATTCTTCATTGGCTCGGAGTAGAAGAAGTGATTTTCGAAGACGCCAACATCTTTCAACGAACCATTTTTATTGGACTGGTCTTCAACTTCGGTTTCATTATGTTCCAATCACTTATGCGGGGCATTGGCGAAGTAAGAATACCACTCTACATCAACGCAGCCACCCTTGCCATTAATTTTATTTTGGACCCACTATTTATCTATGGCTGGGGGCCTGTTCCGGCCTTTGGCGTAACCGGAGCAGCTGTCAGTACACTGGTTACGGTAAGCCTCTCAGCCTTTACCGGAGTATATATTCTGTTCAAGGGTAAAACTGATTTTCAGCTTTCCTTAAAGAATTTTCAGTTCGACTTGCCCCTGTTAAAGAAGGCCTTCAGGTTGGGAGCTCCTTCTTCTGTAGAAATTTCGGCACGAGCTCTGGGGCTTACCATTATGACAGGCATAGCCGCTAAGTTTGGAACTGAAGTACTGGCCGCCTACGGAGTTGGCTCACGGCTCATAAGTTTTGTGGTCATATTTGGTCTGGGCCTGCTCCACGCCTCCTCTACATTTGTTGGCCAAAACATGGGTGCCAGACAGGTTGGCAGGGCTGAAAAGGGAGCCACTTATGCCGCATGGATTGGTTTTGGTGCCCTCACTATCATTGGCATAGTCTTTTACTTTTCGGCCGAACCCCTGGTAAGAGCTTTTCTCGACTCTACCGATGAGGTGGTTGGCATGGGAGTAGATTTCTTAAAAATAACCTCGTTGGCCTTTGGCTTTATGGGTGCCCAACTGGCCTTAGTGGGCACTTTGCGTGGTTCGGGCAACACGGTAGAATCTATGATTCTGGCCATTATTGGGATATGGATTATTCAGTTTCCATTTGCATGGATTACTTCAGAAATGGAGAGTTTTCAGGAGTTTGGGGTGTGGTGGTCTTTTCCGGTGAGTTATGTTATTCCCTGTATACTTACGGTGGCGTGGTTTAAAATGGGCCGATGGAAAAAGAAGAAACTTGTTGATTAGGCGCGGGTAAAAACGACCAATACAACTGTTTGACTCCCCTTTGTGTCTAAACTCTCAAATAAGGTCAAACAGATGAAAAAATTAATTACAAGTACATTTTTGCTCTTGTTAGCCTTGAGCTGCGACAATAAGGGCATTCCGGTAGATCTTCCTTCCTGCATTCAGGATCAAATCAAAACTGTGGCACTCAACAGTAATGTAAGAAGCCCCGAGAGGGCATCGGTAGAAGCCTATTTATACAACGGTCAGCGGGTCTATGTTTTCAATCCGGGGTCGGGCTATGCCGACTGGCTGTACACCTTCTATAATGAAGATTGTGAGGTGGTTTGCGAAAGCGGTGGCTTTGCCGGTGTAAACACTTGCCCCGATTTTAATGAGAAAGCAGAATTTCTGGGGGTGGTTTGGAGAGACTCCAGGCCCTAATTATTCTCGTCTTCTCTCTATGCAATCGTTTGACGATTCTGCCCACAAGGCTTTGCGTAGTTATTGGAGGTTTCGCTAACTTGGCATAAACCTTTAGACTATGAACTTTAAAACTATTTGTTTTTCTATGATTGCCCTGGCTACAATGGCTTGCGGGGGCAAACAAGCAGAAGAAACAACCAACACCAGCTCAGAAAAAGAAACAGAGTGGGTTACTCTTTTCAATGGTGAAAATTTTGACGGTTGGAAAACCTATGGCAAAGACACGATGGCAACCGCCTGGTCTATTGTAGACGGTGCCATTGTTTGCAATGCCGGTGCAGGAGAAAACAATGTGGGCTTTAGCAGCGAATCGCTGGTAACCACCTCTACCTGGGGCAACTTTGAATTCGAATTAGAATATAGAATTGCCAAAGGCGGCAACAGTGGTATTTTCTACCATGTGATTGAGGCCGATACTTTACCTTTCGACTTTATAACCGGACCGGAGTATCAGGTTTTAGACGATGAGTTTTCGCGCTCAGAAACGGAGCCCTATAAAATGGTAGCATCGAACTATGCCATGCATGCCCCTGCCGAAACCAAAAAACCTAACCCTCACATGGAATGGAACAAGGTGAAAATAGTGTACAATAATGGTCATGTAGAGCATTGGCTCAACGATGAAAAAGTACTGGAATTTGAAGAAGGATCGGAAGACTGGCTAGCCAGAAAAGCAGCCGGAAAATGGGCTAATTCTGCTACATATGCAGCTTTTAAAGAAGGAGCATTCAGCCTTCAGAACCATGGCGATGAGGTACACTATCGCAACATACGGGTACGTCCTTTAAAATAGCCTCCTTATTTGGCTTATTGGCCGGGGTTCGGTTAAAGTACTGGGGCACTCTTGCCCATTTTACCAAAAACTCTTTAGGGGTTTTGTAAAGAGCAGTACTTTTGCCGAACCCTTGTTAATTATACAGCAATGAAAGCCAGTTACTTTTATCTGGTGCATATTCAGTACCTCGGATACCGCTTCCATGGATGGGCCAAACAGCCCAACGTTAAAACCATACATTACATGATAGACCGTACCCTTACGTTCATTATGGAAAACAGATGGTTTAAAACATTGGGAGCCAGCCGAACCGATGCTATGGTTTCTTCCAACCACGGAATCTTCGAATTGTTTCTAACCGAGCCTATCGAAGATGAATCTGCCTTTCTTGAGCTGTTTAACAAACACTTACCACCCGATATTAAAGTGTTGGCTATAGAAGAAACAGACAGGCACTTTAACATCATTAAAACCCCCAAGCAAAAGGAATATATCTACCTGTTTGCCTTCGGACAAAAAGCACACCCCTTCTCCTCTCCTTTTCTCTATACCTTCCCCGATGCACTGGATCTGGAATTGATGGCTGAGGGTGCTAAAATGTATGAAGGAGAACATGAGTTTAAGGCCTACACTAAAAAGCCAAAAAGTGAAACTAAAACTGTACGCACTATTGACAGCGCTGAAATAGTAGACAACACTTTTCTCACCGCCAACTTCTTTCCATCCCCTTCCTATGCCTTCAGAGTATGTGGCAAGGGCTTTATGCGCAATCAAATTCGCTACATGATGGGGCAACTGATACGCTTGGGTACGCACGAAACAGACCTGGAAGCTCATCGAAAAACCTTGCAACCGGGCTTTGATCAGCACCTCAGTCTGGTAGCTCCCTCTTCAGGCCTTATTCTTAACAATATTAAGTTTGCCTGATATGCCCAACGAAGAAGATCTTTTTCATGAACTCTCGTTTTACACCCTGGCGCACTCCAACCAGGCATATTTTATCCATCAGCATATAGTAGATGCTTTTGCCGTTCAACACGCCAATGAATCAACCAAAACCATAAAATTGGTTTACGGTTTATTGGGTTTGTGCCTGTATCTGGAGCATGGGTTTACAGGTAAAGAAGTGCAGAATGTCCACGTATTTTTAAGCAAAGACAAAAGCAATTGGCCACAGTTAATGCTGCCAAAATCGAAAGTGAACTTTTCTGTGAGCGAAATTTTAAAGGTAAAAGAAGGAAAAGAAAGAGATGCCGCCATTAGAAAGTGGTGTGAAACCATCTGGAAAAATCACCGGCAAAACCATGCAGCCATAACGGAATGGTTGGTAACTAGAAAAGTACTTTCTCCTTCCTAAAGCCCACCTTCTCATTAATTGAATTCAAAGCTGTAAATTCACCCTTTCGTTTTTTATGACCAGACAACGTACACCCGCTCTCGGATTCATTTTTGCAGTTGTTCTCATCGATATCATCGGCTTGGGGTTGGTTATCCCTATTTTCCCTAATTTGTTTAAAGAACTGGGCAACCTGACATATGGTGAAGCTTCAAGGGTGGGTACTCGGCTGGTAACTGTATATGCCTTAATGCAATTCATTTGTGCTCCCATTCTCGGCAGTTTGAGTGATAAGTATGGCCGGAGACCGGTATTGCTAATTGCCTTATTCGGCCTTGGAATAGACTACTTGTTCCTGGCCATGGCTCCTACCATATTGTTGTTCTTTGTGGGGCGATTTATAGCTGGCATTTGTGGAGCAAGTTTTACTACCGCTTATGCCTATATGGCCGATATCAGCCCACCCGAAAAGCGAGCTCGAAATTACGGATTACTGGGAGCTGCTTTTGCTTTGGGTTTTATTATTGGTCCGGCCATAGGCGGGTATCTCGGCAGCTATGGACTACGTACTCCCTTCTTTGTGGCAGCCGGTCTTACACTTATTAATTTTCTCTATGGCCTCTTTATACTCCCCGAATCGCTGCCAAAAGAAGAAAGAAGAGCCTTTAACTGGAAACGGGCTAACCCTTTGGGGTCGCTCCGGCAGCTAAAAAAGAACCGCATCGTTTTTGGTTTTGCTCTTGCTCTGTTTTTCTTATACATAGCCTCACACTCCGTACAATCTACCTGGTCTTATTTTGGAGCTGAAATGTTTGATTGGGAAAGCAGCGACATAGGCTTTTCGCTGAGTGTGGTGGGCGTATTAGTCGCCATTGTTCAGGCTGGCCTCATAGGCAACTTAACTCTAAAATTGGGATACAAGAAAACCGTGCACCTGGGTTTATTTTTTACATGTGCCGGATTGGCCCTCTTTGCTATCACTACAACCACTACCATGCTCTATGGCTTTCTGATTGTCTACGTATTGGGAGGTTTGGCCGGGCCAACCATTCAGGCCTTTATGTCTAATCAAGTACCCCGTAACGAACAGGGAGAACTACAAGGAGGAATCACCAGTCTGATGAGTCTTGCAGCCATCTTTGGGCCTTCCATGATGGGCGAAACCTTCTATTATTTTACCAAACCAGATTATTACTTTCCCGGAGCGGCCTTTGCTCTGGGTGCATTGTTCGCTCTGATTTGCTGGCTATTAGCTTCTCGCGTACTTAAGCAAGCCAAAGAACCAAAGACTGACAAGCCATCGGCCGAATCAGTTTAAATGGCCTAAAGGTTGGTCTGAGGAGGCTACTTGAGTAAATTAGCAGCAAAAAAGGACAACATTGAACTACATACCACTCAATATCACCAGCGAAACAGCCCAACTAAAAACCGTTATTTTGGGCATTGGCACCGACCAGGGAGAGCCTTATGAGATTAATCCGGTAGCCAAAATGCATAAGCAACAAGGCACTTACCCCAAACCGGAAGATATTGAGGAGGAAATAAATGAGGCAAAACTGGCTCTGGAAAAAGCCGGTGTGGAGGTGCTTCAGCCAGACAATCTAAAAGAGAAGAAACAAATTTTCACCCGGGATATTGGTTTTGTGATTGACGACAGATTTGTGATCGCCAATATGAAAGAACCACTTCGGCAGGGAGAAATTAAAGGCATTGAACGTATCATGAGCCAGTTCAACCCCGAAAAAATAGTACGGATACCGGATGGTGCCACTATAGAAGGGGGCGATGTTCTGGTTCACGGAAACCATGTCTTTGTTGGCATTAGTAAGCGCACAAACAGAAAAGGATTTGACTATCTGAAAGATCAGTTTCCTAACAAAACCTTTCATGCACTGGAGCTTGTTGTGAGTGACGACCCCAAAGTAAATATTCTGCACCTGGACTGTGCTTTTCAGCCAGTGGGTGAAAAGTATGCCATTTTTTATGAAGAGGGCTTTGTACACAAACCCGAAATAATCTACGACCTGTTTGGCACAGATAACCTTATCCGCATCGACCAGGAAGAGAAGAACCTCATGTTCCCTAATATTTTCTCCATTGGACCAAACGATGTGTTAATAGAGAAAGGTTTTACAAGGCTCATCTCTGAACTCGAAGCCCGGGGTATCACATGCCATAAAGTGAAGTACTTTGAAACCTCAAAGTTGAGCGGTTTGCTACGCTGCTCCACCCTTCCTCTGGTGAGGGTCTGAGCATAATTGCTCATTTATAATTACCTTAAACATTGGCTTGAACAGGTAACTTGGCCAAAGGTCGGACCCAATGCCATGAGCTTTCTGACATTAGCTCCAACTGTCAGGTCATAAATTAAGGTTATGTATGCTATGCCCACTCTTTGGTTGGTATTATTTAGCGCTACCCTGTGCCAGGGAACCGTGCTCGGACTGGCACTGGTTGTAAAAAGTCGTAACTCCATTAGTTACCATTGGTTAGGATCCTTTGTACTTTGCTTCACTCTCCTGTTGGGCTACTACTTGCTGTTTTGGTTGAAAGTTACCCCGAAACTACCTGTATGGATGGGGCTTCTTCAGTACCTGACCTTATTGTTAGGACCGTTTTTATGGATGCACTTATCGGCCCAAAGTCAGTTAAAACAAAAAACTCAATGGCTTCACTTTTTACCTTTTATTCTCGCCTGTCTGTTGTTTTTGGTCTTTGCTGGCTCATCATTATGGCCCATAATGGGATTGGCACTTATTGCTTTGCAACTTCTTCAGAACCTGAGCTACAGCATTGCAATACTGCACACTAACAAACCGAAGAACAGTGTTTATGGCTACTTGTTCCTGATATACTCTATTAGCTTTTCTATTTATTACCTATTGGTATGGACGGGCCGGCTTGTACCGGCCTATGACTATGCCGTTTCACTCAGCATGGCCATTTGCGTCTATTACATAGGGTATCAGTTTATTCAACTCCCTGCTGAACAGCGTCAAACTATTGAAAAGTATGAACACTCGGGACTCTCAGTTACCATGCGCGAGCAGCTCATAAAAAGACTTGATGAACACATGCAAAACAACTCTCCTTACTTAGATGGCCACCTGAAGCTCTCCGACCTGGCCGAATCTTTAAACTTAAGTGCCCACCACCTCTCAGAAGCAGTGAACACCATGAAGCAACAAAACTTCAACGACTATGTTAATACCTGGCGGATAGCCAAGGCCAAGCAACTGATTAAGGATTGCTATTTACAAAACCGAAATGAAAAGCTTCTGGCCATTGCCCTGGAAAGCGGCTTCAATAATAAAACCAGCTTTCTCAATGCCTTTAAAAAACATGAGGGTATATCTCCCTCTCTTTATCGCGAAAGAATAGGCAAGGCACAAAACAGGGAAAATATGATCGGATTTGCCGAATAAAACCATCAAAGGCCCTATAATGGGTTTAAAAAAGTATGAAAAAACTCATCATCATTCTCAGCCTGGCTGTGTCTGCTTTTGTGGCTGAAGCCCAAAATATAGATGCTTCTACATTCGATTTTTGGGAAGGCACCTGGGAACTCCATTGGACCGATGCCAACGGTCAGGCCGGTAGTGGCACCAACGTGATCAACAGAATATCCGGAGGCAAAGTGTTGCACGAAAATTTTTCGGCCACCAAAGGCCAATTGGCAGGCTTTCAGGGTACCAGCATTTCTGTGTTTAACCCCAATACTTCCACCTGGCATCAGACGTGGATGGACAATCAGGGTGGCAATCTGATTTTCACAGGCTCTGTGGAAGGTGATCGCAAAATTTTCAGCACCGCCTCCCAAACCATTAATGGCCGAACCACGCAATCAAGGATGGTCTTTTACAATTTCACTGAAGATTCCTTTACCTGGGACTGGGAAAGAACCACCGATGGAGGCAAAACCTGGACGCTCAACTGGCGGATATTCTATAAGCGTATTAAGTAAATAAAAAGAGAGGCTGTCTTTCCCGCCTATTCCAGCGTTTCAGACAACCTCTCCATGAATCAATATAAGCAAAGACTAGTAGTCTACTCTATTTCCATCTTCATCAATAAAGTAAAGTTCTACCCTTCTGTTAAATGCCCTACCCTGTACTGTACGGTTAGAGGCCACAGGAATATCTTCACTAAAGGTTTTGGTCTCTAGCTGCTCCGGGTTCACTCCTTTATTGATAAGGTAATTGTATACTTCTGTGTACCTTCTTCGGCCAAGAGCTACGTTATATGGGTTGGTACCATAGGCATCCGTATGACCGGCTACCATTATTCTAAGGTCTCTTCTTCGTACCAATAGCTCAGCCGCCTCATCCAGTCGTTTAAAGAATTCCGACTTGATGTTATGTTTATCGAAGTCGAAGTAAACCATTGGTAGCTCAATGTTCTCAGGCGTAACAGCCGGAGGCAATGCTTCGGTTTTTTCTTCTACTACCGGTGGGTCTGGCACAACGGGGTCTTCGGCTATCACTTCAACTATCGGCTCTTCCTCTTCTTCTACCACAGGCTGAACTCCTTCGGTAGAAACCGGAGGTACAGGAACGTTGGTTGGATCCAGGTCAAAGCTGTTGATCATTTTTACATAAATCTCTTTCTCTACCCTGTCGCATCCAATATAAAAGTCTTGCTCTACATCAAATTCGTCTCTAAACAACACGCGAATAGCATGCTCCTTTTCGTAGAGTACCTCATCGTCTTTAGAAACGCTAAGCGTAAAGTCTCGCTCAATAGGCATTACCATTTTATACACTCCGTATTCGTCAGTGGTAGTGGTTAGCTCGTCACCATCTTCAGTCGTTACCTTTATTTCCGCATAGGCTACAGGCGTTTCGTTATCACAGTCGAGCAGTTTGCCCTGAAGTTGTGACTTGTTGAACATGATGATTCGGTAAATATCTACCTGTCCGTAGCCATCCGGTCGACTGGACGACAGATATGCGTTCTTACCATAAAGTGTAAAGAAGGTGTCATCGTTAGGTAGGTTAATTGGGGCTCCCATGTTTTGGGGCTCAGAAAACTTACCCGTGGCGCTATCTAAACGAGTGGAAAAAATATCATACCCTCCCATGGAGTCGTGTCCTTGGGAAGAAAAGTAAAGGGTTCCATCCTCGGCCACAAAGGGAGCGTCTTCACGCTCAGGCGTATTAAGTTCTTCTATAAAATAAGGCTTGGTCCATGAGCCATCGGCATTCTTATGCACAATATATAGGTCAGAGTTTTCATCGTCATTGCCAAAGCTCGAGGCATAAATCATTGAGTTTCCGTTGTTATACAGAAAGGCATGAGAGTCCCACTTATTGGTGTTGATGGGCAATGGCTGCCGCTTACCCCAGGTACCATCGGCCTGTCGGTACGAAATGTAAAGGTCCTCATCCAGAAAGGTGAGCAAAGTACTGTCGCCATTTGTCAGCTGCACCGGTGCTTCATTGGCATCTCTGGCCGAGAAGCCATCTAACGGACGGTCTTTCTTCCACTTGTCCAAGTCGTCCATTTCAGCAGTCATCACCATCTCGTAGTTTTCACCATCATCGGCAATTTTACCGAGTCCGTCTCTTCTGGCCGTAAAGTAAATTCCCATTTGATTGGCCGTGACCACCTGAGAGTATTCGTTACCCTCTGTGTTTACATTAGGCCCCAGGTTTTTAATGATAATGTCTTTTGGGTTGGACAAATACTTTCTGGCATTCTGAATTTTATTAAAAAGTGCATACCAGTCAGCCTGATCAGCATCTTCCAACGAATTTACATTCAGTCTGCGCAGAGTTCTTTCTGCATCGTCTACTCGCTCGGCTACCAGATAGGCCTCGGCATAAGGAATCCAAAAGTAAGGGAGCTCTTCTGCCAATGGCAAGGCTTCTTTAAAGAGCTCAAAGGCCTTGTCCATGCGATAGCGCTTGGTATGACAAATACCAGCCAGCCACATGGCTTCATAATTTTTCTTTTTCTTGGCTAATATGGGTTCTAACTCTTGTAGAGCCACCTCCCAGTCTTCTTCAGCCATAGCTCCATACACTTTGTTCAGGTTTTGTGCCTGAAGACTCGCTATTCCGATAAGGCTGAAAATCATTAAGGTCAATAATGATCGTTTCATATTAAGGTCTGATAGTTGAATACAAAAATAACGACAGGTCAGTCGCAACGTTGATGGTAGTCGAGGATGTTCATTGCTGAACATAAGGCCAAGATATTAAAAATCTTTCATATATCGTTTAAATCAAGAAAAATGTAGTACACATGATTGGTCTATACGGAGTGCTATTTTTTGGCCTGTTTTTAACGTATGACTATGATACAGTGATAGATTGGTGTCGCCACTCTGAGCTGTAACCAAATACCTTGACCCCAAAAAACGACAGCTTTGTACCATTGCCGTTATAGACAAAGTCTGAGAAGCTCCTTCAACATGTACATGTACATCTTCCGCCCGAACAAAGGTATTTTTCTTATTCATCAGGGCAGAAACATTATTTACCCTCCCAAAAAACTGTGCTATGGCTAAGGTAGCAGGATGACGATAAATAACTTTAGGAGAGTCCATTTGTAAGAGCCTACCGTCTTCCAGATAGGCTATTCTATCGGCTATTAGCAAAGCATCCTGAACATCGTGACTCACCAATATAAGACCTATACCTTCTTTGCGCACAATGTCCGTCAGTTCCAAAAGGAGATCTTGTTTAATGATGGGGTCCAAATTGCTGAAAGGCTCATCCATTACCAGCAGTTCAGGATCATCGGCCAATGCCCTGGCCAAAGAGAGCCTTTGTTGTTGTCCGCCACTCAGTTCATGAGGCATTTTAGAAGCCAGGCTCACCAGCCCACACATTTCGAGCAACTCATTGGTTCGCTCTTGCTGAAACTGCCCGGTAAAATGTAACAGCTTGTAGCGCACATTTTCGGCAACAGTCATATTGGGCTTTACCTGAAAATCCTGAAAAACCATTTTAATTTTATCGTGGCCGGCAATCAACTGCTCTTCAGGATCTTTGAGCGGTTCGCCACGAAATGCGATAGTGCCCGAATCGGGCTTAGCGAGCCCTGCAATCATACGCAGCAAAGTGCTTTTCCCGGACCCACTTCTACCAACAATAGCCAGCACTTCTTGTCCGCTCATTTCAAACGAAACATCTACCACAGCACCTAAACTTTCGCCAGGGTATTTTTTATAAAGATGCGTTATTTTGAGCATTTTAAGGGCAATAGAAAAGGCCGACCCAAAACTAATTATTCTTTTGAGACGGCCTTCCCAATTCTTTTACTTTAACCGGTCTATTGCTTGTAGGTGATTCTATAGATGCAATGATTAATGTCGTCTGAAACCAAAAGTGAGCCATCGGGCATTTCCAGCACATCTACCGGCTTGCCCCATCCCTGGTTCTTTTCTTTGTCAAGCCAGCCATCAGCAAAGATTTCGCTCTTTACCACTTTGTCGTTTTCGATTTGTACAAATCGCAATTGATATCCGATATGGCCGGCTTCCTGAGACCTGTTCCACGAACCGTGCTGGGCGACAATCAGATTGTTCTTGTATTGGGAAGGGAACATATTTCCTTGATAAAACCGGAGCCCAAGCGGAGCACTATGAGGTTCAAACTTATAGGCCGGTTCTTTGAACTGACTACGCGGAAACTTCTTACCAAACTCCGGATCGGGAATATCGCCCTGATGCCAAAAAGGAAAGCCAAAATGAATGCCTTCTTGCGGAGCATGGTTTAGTTCGCAGGCCGGTATATCGTCACCGAGCATATCTCTACCATTATCGGTAAACCACATTTCTCCGGTTTGTGGATGCCAGGTAAAACCCACGGTGTTTCTTACTCCCCTGGCATAAATTTCCATACCGGAACCATCAGGGTTCATCCGGGTAATAGTCGCATATACAGGGTTTTCATCTTCTTTGTCGCAAACATTGCAAGGAGCCCCTACAGGCACATACAACTTGCCATCAGGGCCAAAGGCAATGAATTTCCAGCCATGGTGACCATCGGTAGGGTATTCATCATAAATCACCTCCGACTTAGGCTGATCAAGGTTGTTTATAATATCAGGGAATCGATGTATTCGGTTAATTTCCGCCACATATAAATCACCGTCTTTGTATGCCACTCCATTGGGCGAGTTCCAGCCGGTTACTATGGTATCTATCTTGTCTGGCACCATGTCACCATTGGTATCGGTTAGGGCATATACATTCTTCCTTCTCCGGTTGCTCACAAAGACGGTTCGTCCATCTTCGGTGCGCGCCAACGAGCGGGCGTCTACTATATTTTTGGCATAATAAGATATCTCAAAACCTTCGGGCAGGTTAATTCGCTTCAGCCTTTCGGCATATTCATTGTCAGTCTTCGTTTGAGCCTGGCCATTGCAACTTAGTAGCAGCAATAAGCAAAACGCGGCCAAAGCACTTGAACTAGGGTTAATAAAGGTACGTTTCATGGTTCACAATTTACAAAACTGTGTTCATACATAAATCATTGTTTTTATGAGTTGCTTAAATATTGAGTGAGCCGTGGCAGGTCTTTGAGTATTTTATTACCCTGCTGTTTGTTTTCTTCTACTGAAAGCTAATTTTGCGCCATGATTGCCATTAACAACCTTTCTTATTACATAGGAGACCGTCCTTTATACGATTCGGCCAACCTACACATTAAACCAAATGACAGAATTGGCCTGATTGGGTTGAATGGCAAGGGAAAATCTACTTTACTGCGCTTAATCATTGGCGACTACCAGCCCACAGCCGGAGAAATTACCAAAAGCAAAGAGTGCACCATTGGTTTCCTCAATCAAGATCTGTTGTCGTACCAGAGTGACGACAGTATTCTGAGTATTGCTATGGAGGCATTTGAGGAAGCAAACAAACTCCAGCGTAGAATAGACCAGTTGCTTCATCAAATGGAGGTGAACTATGAAGACCAGCTGGTGGAAAAGCTTGCTAAAGCTCAGGAGCAGTTTGAAGCTCTTGGAGGGTACTCTATGCAATCGGAAGCTGAGGCCATTTTAGAAGGCATTGGATTTAAAACCGAAGACTTAAAAAGACCTTTACGCGAATTTTCCGGTGGCTGGCGCATGCGGGTAATGTTGGCAAAGTTACTGCTTCAAAAGCCATCGCTGCTAATGCTCGATGAACCAACCAACCACCTGGACTTACCCTCTATTCAGTGGATTGAGAACTACCTCCGAACCTATGAGGGAGCCATTATTGTGGTATCACACGACAGGTATTTTCTTGACAATGTGGTGACCTCTATCGTAGAGGTTTCCTGCTTTAAACTCACGCAGTATAGCGGCAATTATTCCTTCTATCTGGAAGAAAAAGCGCAGCGCGAGGAGATACAGAAAAACGCCTACGAAAATCAGCAAGCACAAATAAGGCAAACCGAACGATTCATTGAGCGCTTTAGGGCCAAATCTTCAAAGGCCCGCCAGGTACAATCGCGGGTAAAGGCACTGGAACGAATGGACCTGATCGAAGACGTGGTAGATGAAAACATTACCATGAACTTTCAGTTTGGCTTTAAGCAAAAATCGGGACGCTTTATTGTTGAGCTAAACAATATATCTAAGAGTTATGGCGATTTGCAAATACTCAAAAACACCACAGCTCAGGTAGAGCGTGGAGATAAAATTGCGCTCATAGGTGCCAATGGTAAGGGAAAGTCTACCCTGCTGAGAATTATTGCCGGCACAGAAAAAATTGAAGGTCAAAGACAAGAGGGCTATAATGTAAACACTGCCTTTTATGCTCAACACCAGTTGGAATCTCTGAACATTGAAAATGAGATCATACAGGAACTGCAACAAGCCGGATCGAATAAGTCTGAAAGAGAATTGAGAGGCATACTAGGTTGTTTTCTTTTCCAGAACGAAGAAGTATTTAAAAAGATAAAAGTACTTTCTGGTGGAGAAAAGTCGCGGGTGGCTCTGGCCAAAACTCTGCTTTCTGAAGCCAACTTTCTGATGATGGATGAACCGACCAACCACCTAGATTTCCTATCGGTTAACATTCTCATTCAAGCCCTACAGCAATATGAAGGTACGTTTGTTATTGTATCGCACGACCGCCACTTTATTTCTCAGATAGCCAATAAAATCTGGTATATAGAAGATGAGCAAATAAAGGTTTATCCGGGCACCTACGAGGAGTACGAATACTGGATGTCTCAAAGAGTTAAAGCCGAAAGCACACCAACCACTCAATCATCGGCCAAAACAGAAAAGCCTAAAACCTCAAATAAAAAGGCAAGGAACAACGAAGACGAACAACAACTGAAGAAGCTAAAGCAAAACCTGGCAGACAAAGAAGCTCAAATAGAACAACTAGAACAACAGGTAGAAGCCATTGAAGGAGAAATGGCTCTTCCCGAAGTATTCGAAAACCAGGAAGTACTAGCCGAAAAAACGGATAAGCACCAAGCGCTGAAAACATCGCTGCAGAAAGTGCAGCAAGAATGGGAATCGCTTTACCTTGAAATAGAGGCTCAGGAAGCCGATTAGGGTTTTCGGTTGAGGTAATAATTGATTCCAAGGCCAAAACCAAACACCGAAGCTTGCCGGTCTTGTGGGCTTACAGGTACAAAGTATCGATAGTGAACATCGGCTCCCACGCCAAACTGCTCGTTTATGCGATAATTTAAACCAAGTCCTGCCATGCCACTCAGGTTCCATTCACTAATGAAATCGGCCCGGCTCAGGTCTGCCTTACGAACCGAAAGAAAATTCAGGTCACCTTTCACTTTATAGTCGAAGAAGTAGTCCACTCCTACCCCTGCGAGCAAAGAAACATCGAAGCCATTCCACTGAACCACTTTGTAGCTTAACGTTGGCAATACAGAAATACCCTGCAGTGTATTGGTAAGGTTGTAGTTACCGGTGAAGTTTACATTATCCGGGTCGTAACCCAATGGCAGGTAAATGGGCAAAGACTTCCCGTTTTCTATGGAATAGGCATTGGAGGTACTACTCACTTTAAACTGACTATACCTAACCAGAGCACCCAAGGCAAGCTTTTCACTGAGATCATAAGACAGGCCGAATCCTGCACTTATGGCACCTATAGCCCGCTCTGAGCTATTGATTACATCGGAACGAAGCGATGCAACATTGGCATCTTCAATATTAAAAGCAGCCAGGTGACTACTTTCCGACTCAATATTTAAACTATTGTTACCCACATGGCCCGAGAGTATCTGCTGTCTTGTATAATTTTCCGGCTCTATTTCTACACCGGCAATAAGCTCAGAAAGCGGCCGGGTGCTTACACCCAGGTCTTTCATCCACAAAGCTCTGGTGGTTGCCAAACTAGCTCTGTATGCCTTTGGAGTAGCCATTAATACTTCTGGTAAAAAGAACTGCTCTTTCTTAGGTACACTTTCAACTTCCGTTAAATTAGAGTAATCAGCAACCAGCCTTTCTCTGTTGCGAGCTACTACTTCTGCTCTACTGTCGCTATTTTCTGTGTCTTGCGCCTTGGGCAAGCTGGTTTTTAAATCAGCTGCGAGACCGGTACCTGCTCCACTATTTAAATCATTTTCCTGTGGTTCGTTCTTGGCAGATATATCTTCTTTTTGGCTCAGCTCCTTGGGTGTTTCAGCATTGACCACGGGACTCTCTCCCTGGTTGTATATAAAACCGGCAATAGCAAACAAGGCTATAGCTGCGGCAACTCCATAGGTCTGCCACATGAAGAATATACCTCTCTTTTTCTTTTGCTGAAGCGCCTTTTCTACCCCGGCCCACACCTGTTCTGAGGGTTGAAATTCAACCCCATCAAACATATCCTTCAGATCGTTTTCAAAACTGCCCATTACATCGACACATTTGAGTTTATCACTGTATTGGCCTCTTCTATCATCACTTTCAGCAGAGCTCTTGCTCTGGCATACTGCGATTTGGAAGTGCCTTCGGTTATTTCCATCATTTCGGCTATCTCTTTGTGCCCATAGCCTTCAATGGCAAAAAGGTTGAATACTGTTCTACAACCTACCGGTAACTTCTGCATCATGGCCATTATTTCAGTAAAGTGTAAATGCGAAATCACCAGTTCTTTCTCTACATGAAGCGGGGTTTTGTCTATATCGAGCATTGGCTGTTGATACAGCTTCTTGCGGTTGTGGTTAATGGCGGTGTTCACTACTATGCGCCTTAGCCAGGTAGAAAACTGTGCTTCGTGCCTAAACGATTCAAGACTATTGAAGATCTTTATAAAGGCATCTTGAAGAATATCTTCAGCATCAGCCTGCGATTTGGCATAACGCATAGCAACAGGCATAAGTCTGGCCGCGTAGCGATCGTAAAGTTCGCGTTGCGCCTTAACTTCTCCTTTAATGCACCTATTGATTAATTCTATATCCTGAATCATTAACCTTCAAGAAGATCCCCTCTTCTCGCCTTTAGACACTGTGGTATTAAAATTGGTTGTAAGAGCAATAATTAATCCTAATTTCGTTTGCTTCAACAAATGTCTTTAAAGTCTGTGAGATTTCTCTTCCTTGTGTTCGTCTTCTGCAGCCAGGGGCTTTGGGCTCAACAAAATTTGCAATACAATAACCATACTTATGACGCCAACATAAGAACGGTGAGGCTAAACCCGGCAGGAAATAATGTGCAAAGCAGCATTGCCCCACCCGTAACTAAAGTTGGGCAATCGAACCTGATGTTGAGCTTTGACGACTTAAAAGAAGATGCCGATTATTACTACGTCTACTTTGTACACTGCAACGCTAATTGGGAACCTTCTAATCTAAGACCCAACATGTTTCTGAAAAACTACAATGAATTCGAAATTACAGACTTTGAATTCAGCCAGGAGGCTAAGCAGCAGTATGTAAATTACACGTTTACAATACCTGCTTTCGAAATATCGGGCAACTATCTGGCAGTGGTATACCGAAACCGAAACAAAAAAGACCTTGTACTCAGCCAGCGCTTTTATATATATGAAGAAAATACTGCCGTAGGAATTTCTGTTCAACGATCCACTGAGCAAATCCACCGGGTGAACAACCAACGCATAGAGGTCTCCCTCAACTATGCCGGATTAAAGGCTGTAGACCCAAGAGAACAGTTTAAAATAGTGGTTCGGCAAAACCAACGACCAGACTTAACCCGCTACGAACTACCACCAACCTTTATCGATGAGAACGCTCAGTTTATAAGGTATCAGGGGCTAGACGAGGTATTCGATTTTCCCGGTACCAACGAATTCAGAGCCTTCGACCTGAGCACCACCACTTTTACAGGAAGAAGGGTTGACGAAATTTACATGAGTAACAAGCGTGTGGTGGCTCAATTGAGAACAGACGCCCCTTTGGCCGACACCTACCTGCAAAATCTGGACATTAATGGCCAGTACTACATACGCGATGTGGAGGGACAACCGGGAGGTATAAGTGCAGAATATGTTTACACCAACTTTAGGCTTAAGATTCCCAAATCCGATGAAAAAGTCTACGTAGTGGGCGCCTTTAATAACTGGCAAAAAAACAGTGCATCGCTCATGAAATACAACGAAGTTGAAGAGGCATATGAAGCCGAAATATTACTGAAGCAAGGATGGTATAATTACTCCTATATCCAAGAAGGAGCTAATCCATTCGGAATAGACGGTTCTTTCTTTGAAACCGAAAACCTTTACGAAGTCTTTGTTTATTTTTCACCCATGGGCGGCCGTGGCGACCGCCTGGTGGGTTATTCGCAGCTGGGCTACAACACTAGGCGGTAGCTGTTGGGGCGTTTTTCTGAAAATGATACTTCTCGGTACGCTCCAAGGGATCGGCATTGGCCAAATCGAGCATTCCAAAGCCTTTGTAGGTATAGTTGCCCAGGCCACAACTGAATATAAATTCCTGCACCTCTTTTTCGGCATATAGTTTAAAAGGCAAGGTATATCCGCGCACCTCATATTTGACATCATTTTCAAAAACCGAATAGATACGCGCAAACTTCTTTTCTTTGGCTTTCATTCTTTCAATATAATCCATATCGGGCACTACCTGAAAGCGTTTGAAGCGCTCAAAATCTTTGGTAGAGTAGTTGCCGGTACGCTCTAGCCTCTGAAGGGTAGACTCATAGAGCAGATCTGAAAACTCATCGGTTTCGGGCATAATAAAGCGCTTGGAGCGCTCGTCATTAAACCTCGCCTTAAACGGAACTATGGGTGATATACAAATGAACTTGCTTTCTCCAGTCAGTTCTATTGGTTTTTCCAGCTCAGTAAACAACGGAAGCACCTGTAAATTACCAAGTTCTATTACCTCAAACTCAAAGATTTGTTCCAGAAGGTAGTCTAAAAACTCCTGCTCGGAAGCAGAAATGACCAACGTTACAAAGTTGGAATAATAATGCAGCCCATTGCGCGAAACTTTAGTTTGACCTTTCAGTCCTGAAAAATTGAAAAATTCGTAATGAATAAATTTTTCTTTCCCTCCTTTTACCAACACTCCTTTTAAGAATTGGGCTAATATGTGTTGATGATGAAACGGAAGGTAAGCTCCACGGTTTTTAAGTTTAAAAATTACCCTGACTCTCACGACACTCTACTTTAAAATACAAAACTTTCCAAGCCTAATGCATTGACATGCAACTGGTATGACCATAACTCAATGGCCTGTAGGATTGTTCAGTCTGAACGAAAAAAATAAAGTGATTTATACGATCGGCTTACACATTGAAGCGGAAATGCATAATATCTCCGTCTTTCACAATGTAGTCTTTACCTTCTACCGCCATTTTACCGGCTTCTTTTACGGCCACCTCGGTTTTATACTGCTGATAGTCAGCCAGCTTAATAACCTCAGCGCGAATAAAGCCCTTCTCAAAGTCGGTATGAATAACTCCGGCAGCCTGAGGAGCCTTCCAGCCTTTGGTAATAGTCCATGCCCTTACCTCTTTCTCTCCTGCAGTAAAATAGGTAATCAGGTTTAGGAGAGAATAAGAAGCCTTAATAAGTTTATTAAGCCCCGACTCCTTCAAGCCATATTCTTCCAAAAACATGGCCTTTTCATCGGCATCTTCCAATTCTGCAATTTGAGACTCTATAGAAGCTGAAATAAGGAGCACCTCTGCGCTTTCGTCTTTCACCGCATTTTTTAGTGCTTCTACATGTTCGTTTCCGGTATGGATAGATGCTTCTTCTACATTGGCTACGTAAATAACAGGCTTAATAGTGAGCAAAGAAAGGTCTTTAACGGCAGCTAACTCATCGGCATCGGCTTCTACTGCACGTGCATTGGCACCTCCTTCTAAAGCAGCCTTAAATTTCTCAAGACCAACCAGCTCTTTCTTGGCTTTAGCATCGCCCGACTTAGCAATTTTAATCAGTCGTTGAATTTTCTTATCAATGGACTCAAGATCCTTGAGCTGTAACTCGGTATCAATAACCTCTTTATCGAAAACAGGGTCTACATTACCGGCCACATGGACTACATTATCATCTTTGAAGCAGCGGACCACATGAATAATAGCATCTACTTCTCTTATGTTGGCTAAAAACTTGTTGCCCAGCCCCTCTCCTTTACTGGCACCTTTCACCAGTCCGGCAATGTCCACAAATTCAATTACCGTAGGCAGTACTTTTTGCGGGTTCACAAGCTCTTTCAAGATTTCCAGTCGCTCATCGGGCACGGTTACTACCCCAACATTGGGTTCTATAGTACAAAATGGAAAGTTGGCCGCTTCGGCCTTTGCACTTGACAGCGCATTAAATAAGGTTGATTTACCTACGTTGGGAAGCCCAACAATTCCACATTTTAAACCCATAACTGTCTAAAGAATTGCTTGTTTTTAAATGAGCGGCAAAGATAGCAATTAATACAATCTGCACTGAATGGGCCAATAAAAAAGGGGCCGTAGCCCCTTAATTTCTTTGCATGAAGATGTATTAGTCCCAGCTGAGTTCGCTGTCATGATCTGTTTCTCCGTTAACGCTGAGCTCTTCTCTGTCGAATTGAGAAAAGTCTACATCAGGAAGCAATTCTTCTTTTACGTGACTTACAGCCTCATTCAGTGCTTCTACGAACTTCCCAAAATCTTCCTTATAGAGGAATATTTTATGTTTTTCATAGCTAAACCCATCATCTTTAAATTTTCTTTTGCTTTCCGTGATGGTCAAGTAGTAGTCGTTTGATCGAGTGGCCTTGATGTCAAAAAAATACGTTCTTTTTCCTGCCCTTACCCTCTTTGAAAAAATCTCATTCCTGTCCTTATCTTCCACTTCTCAAAGTATTTAGTCTTGGTTTCAGTTGATTTTCGAAAAATAGCTGTCCTAATATAAACCAATATTAGCTACTATTGCAAACACCGTAAAAATAAAAAGCGCAACCCATTTGTGATTCTTATGGTAAATTAAACCTTTGGCATACACGGCAAAACAGAGTTTATGCAGTTTTCATTAGAAGATATTAAGCATCTTGGTAATATAGAATTACTGGCAAGGCAGATGGTTGAGGGCTTTATTACAGGCTTGCACAAATCGCCATATCATGGGTTTTCGGTAGAATTTGCCGAGCACAGACTGTACAACACCGGGGAAAGTACCCGCCACATAGACTGGAAGTTGTATGCCAAAACGGACAGACTCTATACCAAACGTTATGAAGAAGAAACTAACCTGCGGTGCCAGTTAGTCATCGATCAGTCTTCTTCCATGTATTACCCTGAGACCAACTTTGGCAAAATGCGATTTAGCGTTTTGGCATCGGCCGCACTCACCTACCTGCTACACAAGCAGCGCGATGCTGTTGGGTTGCATACTTTTAGCAGTCAGTTGGAACTGGAAACTCCCGTCAAGTCATCGGCCTCTCATGTGCATAAACTCTTTTTAATGCTCAACGAATTGTTGAACAAGCCAAAAACCGAAAAACGGACTAACGTTGCGGCCATCTTAAATCAATTGGCTCAGAAAATTCACAGACGTTCGCTCGTGGTTATTTTTAGCGATATGTTCGACAATGAGGCCAATGAAGAGGAACTAATGGCCGCGCTGCAACACCTTAAACATAGAAAGCATGAAGTTCTGCTTTTTCACGTAACAGACCATAGAACTGAGTTGGATTTTGACTTTGAAGACCGCCCCTATGAGTTTATCGATGCAGAGACTAGTGAAAGAGTTAAACTTAACCCGGCTTCCATCAAAAAGGCTTTCCGTGAGCAAATGGACAACTATTACCATGAACTTTATCTCAAATGTGCCAAACTAAAAATTGACCTGATCACAGCCGACATCAATCAGGGATTTGACCAGATACTTAAAGCTTACTTGATAAAGCGTCAAAAAATGACTTGAATAGAATACCAATATTTAGCACATAAAAAACACACTAATACTGTTCTCCATAATTCTTCTATTGATTGCCTGCAATACTCCCTATTCAATCTTTGAATGGCAAAAAGTGCTTAAAGATAAAGGAGATGCCAAAATAGAGTTGGTAATAGAAAGTAAAAACCACTCTACCTCAAAATCGTCTGGTACAGCTGATGGAGAGTTTTTATTTCAACGACTTGGTAATTTAAAAGAAGTGGTGGAATCTTTTAATCCTGAGAAAGTGGTGGTAATTGAGAGTATACCTGATCGCTATCACTTCAACCTGAAGGTGACCAATTACCCCTCAGCCCAAATTTCTGACTTAAGCGAAGATATTTTGAATTTCATGGCTGAAAAAGCCGATTTTAAGTGGAAGATTGAAAACAGAAAACAATCGTTTTATAGTCTTGCAGTGTCGGACAGTTATCTTCTACATCAGGCGAAAAACGTACACCCGGAAATTGATCAATTATCCTCTACACACCCCAAAAGAGTGAGGTTTATTGGTAGCCTGGATAACTTCATCTTATTTCTCGAAAAAATAGTCGATACACCAATCAGGGGGGATGTGCCCAAATTAGACTTTAAATTAGACATAGAATTACCAAACGGAGACATGGAGGCTTTATTACTTGCGCTCAAAAACACGTATGGCCTCTCTCTGACCCCGGAGACCGGCCTAAACGAAGCCATCGTAATTACCTCAAACTAGACGCAGCGGGGCAGTTTACGTTATCACTAAATTTCAATACATACCGGATGGGACTTATTTGGTCAGAGTTACTTCCAGGCTACTTCCTGCCAACGAAACCTTGCCTCCACTCTGAAGAATAGCCTTGTGTACCTTTTCGTAGATGAGATTTTTGGTGGTTCTTCTCTTTTTAAAATCTACCACATAACGAAGGGTGTAGGTGCTCCAATTTTCATCGAAAGAGAAAGTAATCATTGGAGGAATTTGGGCCTTCTCCACATAAAGCTGCCCGGTTAGTTTATCCCACGAGGCCTGTGAGTCACGACTAAAATCACCCACCACCTCATCGAGTATTTGATTCAGCACACCTTTAAAATATTCTTGATCGCTATCAGTACGCACCGGAATTTTAATCTCGTCCCACAAAAAGGGAAAATCTCCCGAATAGTTATAAACCGGCTCCTTGAATAAATAGCTATTGGTCAATCGCACCATTTTACCATTGTAAAGATCACCATCTACCCAGTCGCCAATCTCCATAAGTGTAGTGCGCAATACGCCAATATCTACTACATCTCCCTTCACTCCCCCCATTTGTACGCGGTCTCCTACTTTGAAATATTTACCGGAAAGAATGACCAAAAAGCCTGCAATACTCATTATTACTTCTTGAAGGGCAAAGGCAATACCTGCTCCGGCCAAACCTACAGCCAGTGTAATGTTAGAAAGCTTGTAATTGAAAATGAGCATGCCACTGAGGGCAAAAACAATATAACCCAATAGGGTTACCAGTTTTTTAGCCTGATAGCGCGTACTCTTATCGCTTACATAGCGTGAAAGTACTCGTTTAAGAAACCTTGCCACAAGCATAACCAGGATAAAGGCTACCAGCAGCAACAAAAAGCGTTTTGCAAGAGGCTCCGAAAGCCAATTCGTAAGTTGAGACACTTCCATAGCCATAAGTTATAAAGAATTGCGAGTCTTAATAATAAAACCGGATTACTTACTTAAGTCGCATAGCGTATGATTCGACATGCTGTCACCGTTGGTAAAGGCACTGCTTGTCGCTCAAGTGGCCTAATTACATCTATATATGATTAAATAAAGTAGACCTATACGAAAAAAGGCCTCTGTTGAGGCCTTTTTTTGATGCTTTCATAACGAGTTTGGTACTACACGTGTAGCCATTCTTTCTTGGCTTCCAGCTCTTCCTGGGTTTCTCTGTAATCAGGGTCATCCACACAACAATCTACCGGACACACAGCTGCACACTGTGGTTCCTCGTGGAATCCGGTACATTCTGTACACTTGCCTGATACAATATAATAAAACTCATCTGAAATGGGCTCTTGTGGTTCGTTGGCGTCTACCACAGTGCCATCTTCCATTTCTACCTCTTTCAGGTCAGTTCCTCCGGCCCAGGTCCACTCCATTCCTCCTTCATATATCGCTGTATTGGGGCATTCAGGTTCGCATGCACCGCAGTTAATGCATTCGTCTGTAATCATTATGGCCATAGTGCTCTAATTTTATTGGTAGTCCTTAGTGCAACAATTATTTGTTGGCTAAGTTTCAGGTTTCTAAAAATATTTGCCGCAAAAGTAATAGGTAATAGTTCTCAGGCGCAAACTTAGCTTGTATTTTTGGGGCACAATTATGGAAATGAGTATAGAAAGAAGAGCAACAGCACTGGCAAATTTGGGAAATTGGTTCAAAACAATAACCCCGGAAGAGTTCTCAAACCTATGCAAGGCGGCTATAAACCAGAACAATTGGTTCACTAAAGACAATATTCAAAAGGCCTTTAATGCCTGGGGCGAGGCTCTCACCGAAGAAAAGATCGGTCACTGGATAAAGGGCTATAATTGGTCTAAAAACCCCAGAAAGGTTGGTCTTGTGCTAGCCGGCAATATTCCTTTAGTGGGCTTGCACGATGTACTCTCAGTAATTATAAGTGGACACAAGGCTTGTGTGAAATACTCATCGCAAGATGCTGTATTGATGAAAGCCGCATTGCAAACGCTTATTGATCTGGAACCTGAGCTAAAAAGTCAACTTGCGGAAGTTGATCGGCTAAATGATATAGAAGCTGTAATTGCTACCGGTTCGGACAATACAGCTCGGTATTTCAAACATTACTTTGCTAAACACCCTCACATTATTCGGCAAAACAGGGTATCGGTTGGCCTATTGAACGGAGAAGAAACAACCACCGATCTGCAGAACCTTGGTCTGGACATTTTTACCTACTACGGGCTTGGCTGTAGAAATGTGGCTAAGATTTATTGTCCTAAAACATTTGACCTCACTCAGTTTATTGCTGCGCAAGACACTCACGAGAATGTATTGAGTCATCACAAATACCAGAACAATTATGACTACAATAAGTCCGTGTATTTGGTAAACAAGGAACCGCATCTCGACTCGGGCTTCTTTCTTATGCGAGAGAGCTCTGAACTGGTCTCTCCCATTTCGGTGGTTTTTTACGAATCATACGCTTCTGAAGCCGAGCTATCACTAAAGCTTTCAGCTCAACAAGATAAAATCCAGTGTATGGTTGCTAAAGATGGATGGTACGAAGGCAGCTTACCCTTTGGCACTGCTCAATGCCCTGAGCTGTGGGATTATGCCGATGGGGTTGATACGCTGGAGTTTTTGGCAAGCTTGTAATCCAATCCATGAACAAGGATCAACTTTATTCTATATACTTCGCTAATAGTAGGGCATATTTTTTGAACAAGCTCCGTGAGTTTAAAGAGGGGAATAGATACACCTTTAACCTCCCTTCATTTTTATTAGGGGGAGTATATTTCTTTTACCGGAAAATGTACAAAGAGGGGGTTATTCTCTTGATTCTGATCTATACTGAACAAATTCTTTCATTGAACATAGCTACTACGTTCAACTTAATTTTTATGCATGATACCGGATATAATATCTTTATGACATTTCTGTTCGCAACTGTCTCGGGATTCATTTTCAATAGATTATACTTAGCCAAAGCAATCAAGGTAATTGACAATATCCAGATTCAGGAAGACGAGGAAGCCAAAAAATATCTCAGAAAACAAGGAGGCACTAGTATAGTCAGTGCTCTGCTGCTGGCGGTTGGGATGGTTATTTTCGCCTGGCTGAACGCTACATACTTCTTATTCTGAATTTCAATAATAAAAATCCCCGGAATTTGCATCTTTAGGTATGAGCCAAAGATTTAGGAAACTCTTTTATCATCTTTTCCCTTCCCCGTTTGCCATAGCTGTTTTACTTACCGTTTTAGTTTACGGTTTGGCACTCATTTTTACTCAAAGGCCGGAAAATGCAGTATCATCTTACCCAACAAAGCTATTGGAATATTGGCAAACCGGTTTTTGGGAGCTACTGGCCTTTACCATGCAAATGGCCCTCATTCTTATTCTTGGCCATGCTCTCGCTTTAACCCCTCTGTTCAACCGGCTCATTAATCTCCTTACTCGCTATTGCCATACTACAGCCACTGCTGCCATGATTGTTGGCCTGATTACAATTCTGCTCAGCTTCTTCAATTGGGGCTTGTGTTTGGTATTTGGGGCAATTTTTGCACGAAAAGTGGCCGAAAGATCCCAAGAGCTGGGTCAGCCATTGAACTATCCGCTCATTGGGGCGGCCGGTTATGCCGGCATGATGTGCTGGCATGGCGGGTTTTCCGGGTCGGCACCACTCACCGTATCGGGTAAAAGTCATTTTTTAGTCAACCAAATCGGTGTGATAGGCATTGAGGAAACGCTCCTTTCCACAATGAATATTAGTACAAGTCTCTGCCTTATTGTGCTTATTCCAGGGTTTCTGTATTTGCTCGGACGTTTGTCGCCACACAGAGCCTTTAAACTTAAAAGCCAATCTAAGAAGAGTCAAAAATTGACCACCGAAGCCGTTGGAGCCGAGAAGCTAGACCATGCCAGGTTTCCGGCCATTGGCCTGGGTTTACTCATATGTTTTATAGCCTTTCGTCAGGCCTGGAACACCCCTTCCGGATCGGGGTTAGGCTTTATTGACCTTAATTACATTAACTTTTTATTATTCGGCCTGGGCCTGATGATGCACGGTAGCTTTTCCAATTTCCTAACAGCCATACAAAAAGCTATTGGTGGTGCCTCGGGCATCCTTATTCAATTCCCCCTGTATGCGGGCATAATGGGCATTATGAAGTACTCGGGATTAGGAGCTGAAATCTCTTACGCCTTTGTGGCTATTTCCAACCAAACCACCCTTCCCATCTTTACCTTTATTAGTGCCGGCATTGTCAATGTGTTTGTGCCAAGTGGTGGCGGACAATGGGCTGTTCAGGGACCAATAGTGACCGAAGCAGCCGAAGCATTAGGAGTTTCTATACCTAAAATCATTATGGCTCTCTCCTATGGAGATCAGTTGACCAACATGCTCCAACCCTTCTGGGCTCTACCCCTTTTGGGCATCACTCAACTTAAAGCAAAAGATATTCTTCCTTACAGCGTTTTAGTGATGATGCTCGGAATGCTTATATTTATAAGCAACCTATTGATTTTCTGATACATGGCAAACAAATACAGACTGGAAGGCGAAGCTCCCAGGTTTTCTTTCAGAGGCATGGGAAAAATAGTGGTAGAACTATTGATTATTGTAGTGGGTATTTACCTGGCCTTTGCGCTCGATAAGTATGGAGAAAGAAAGGAGCAAAAGGCACTGGAAAAAAAGTACCTTCAGGAACTGATGGAGGAAGCTATGACCAATTTGGAAGAGCTCAGGGCCGATCAGCAAACGCGTAAGCATCAGCTTGTACTCTTTGGAAAGTTACTGGAAACAGCCAATCGGCAAGTAGCCGAAGACACCCTGAGAATGGCCGTAAAAGAATTGCTCATCAACCGTATTTTCTCACCGTCCGATGTGGTTTATCAGGATCTGACCAGTTCGGGCAATCTCCGCCTAATAGAGTCGGACACTATTCGTAAAACCATTATCCGATACAAGGGACGACTCGCCCGCGCCCCCATTACCGAAAATGTAGAAAGACGCCTCATCGAAGACAAACTAGAACCATACTTGCTTCAAAAACAGGTGCTTTCTTTGCTGGAGCCCATGGAGGATATGGATGAAATTAACATCTCCGAACAACAGGTGGATCGGATTATTCGGGTATTGCTCAACGACCGTCAGTTCTTGGATTTGGTATACCTCAGGTACAACCGTCTCAAGCATACCATCTACTTTGAAAACCCGGTACAAAGAAGCCTTGAAATACTCATTAGCCTACTGAAGGAAGAAATTAGAGCAAAGACATAAGTTCTGCTCCAACAAATACCTCTGAGGCATACTCAATTCTTCGATTTTTGATAACTTAGCGGCCCCTAGATAGTTATCTAATAGAACTAATCATTTAAAAATATTTTTCATGGCTTTTGACATTGATATGATTAAGGCTGTTTACGAGAAGATGCCTTCTCGTATAGAAGCAGCCAGAAAATCTGTGGGTAAACCACTTACCCTGGCTGAGAAAATTTTGTATTCACACTTGTGGGATGGAAACGCTACTGAGGCATACGAGAGAGGTAAGTCTTATGTAAACTTTGCTCCTGACCGGGTGGCCATGCAAGATGCCACAGCACAAATGGCTCTTTTACAGTTTATGCAAGCTGGTAAAGCCAAAGTATCGGTACCCTCTACCGTGCATTGCGACCACCTCATTTTGGCTAAACAAGGTGCCGAAGAAGATTTAAGAAATTCACTCACTGCTTCAGGAGAAGTGTTCAACTTCCTTGAGTCTGTGTCTAATAAATATGGTATTGGCTTCTGGAAACCCGGAGCCGGAATTATTCACCAGGTTGTTTTAGAAAACTATGCATTCCCTGGAGGAATGATGATTGGAACCGACTCTCACACTGTAAACGCAGGTGGTTTGGGCATGGTAGCCATAGGTGTTGGCGGTGCCGATGCCGTAGACGTAATGGCCGGAATGCCCTGGGAGCTTAAATTCCCTAAGCTCATTGGAGTAAAACTAACCGGCAAAATGAACGGCTGGACTGCGCCAAAAGATGTAATTCTTAAAGTAGCGGGCATTCTTACCGTAAAAGGTGGTACGGGTTGCATTCTCGAATACTTTGGCGAAGGTGCCAAAAGCCTTTCAGCAACCGGAAAAGGCACCATTTGTAACATGGGTGCTGAGATTGGAGCAACCACCTCTACTTTTGGTTATGACGATTCCATGGAAAGGTATCTGCGCTCTACAGACCGGGCTGATGTGGCTGAAATGGCCAATCAGGTAAGAGAGCACCTTACTGGTGACGATGAGGTATATGCCAATCCTGAACACTATTTCGATCAGGTCATAGAAATTGACCTAAGCACGCTAGAACCGCACGTAAATGGTCCTTTTACTCCGGATCGTGCCACTCCGGTTTCTAAAATGCGTGAAGAAGCCGAGAAAAACGGCTGGCCCACCAAAGTAGAATGGGGTCTTATAGGTTCATGCACCAACTCTTCTTACGAAGATCTTTCCCGGGCCTCTTCTATTGCCAAACAAGCCGTAGAAAAAGGGCTAAAGACCAAAGCAGACTTTGGTATTAACCCTGGCTCCGAGCAGGTAAGGTACACGGCAGAAAGAGACGGACTTCTGAAAATCTTTGAAGATCTGGATGCCACCATATTTACCAATGCCTGTGGCCCATGTATTGGTCAGTGGGAAAGATCAGGAGACAATACCCGAGTAAATACCATTGTGCACTCTTTTAACAGAAACTTCTCTAAGAGAGCCGATGGCAACCCTAATACTCATGCCTTTGTTACCTCACCGGAAATGGTAGCTGCAATTGCTATATCAGGCGACTTAGGCTTCAACCCCATTACCGATACTCTTACCAACGAAAAAGGCGAACAGGTTAAACTGGACCCACCAGTGGGTGAAGAGCTTCCAAGCAAAGGCTTTGCAGTAGAGGACAATGGCTATCAGGCTCCGGCAGAAGATGGCAGCAATATTGAAGTGGTTGTTCGTCCTGACTCTAAAAGACTTCAACTTCTGGAGCCTTTCAAACCTTGGAATGGTAAGAACATCACTGGCGCCAAATTACTGATTAAAGCTTTTGGTAAGTGTACAACCGACCACATTTCAATGGCTGGTCCATGGTTGAGGTTTAGAGGTCATCTGGACAATATCTCAGACAACTGCCTGATTGGTGCCGTAAATGCATTTAATAAAGAAACCAACAAGGTAAAGAACCAACTTACTGGTGAATATGGCCCGGTGCCTGCCACACAGCGACAATATAAAGCTGAGGGCATTCCTACTATTGTTGTGGGAGACCATAACTATGGAGAAGGCTCTTCTCGCGAACATGCGGCCATGGAGCCTCGTCACCTTGGTGTAAAAGCAGTATTGGTAAAATCATTTGCCCGTATTCACGAAACCAACCTTAAAAAGCAAGGTATGCTGGCCCTGACTTTTGCCAACGAAGCCGACTATGATAAAGTACAGGAAGATGATACCATCAACTTCCTGGATCTGGATCAGTTTAGTGAAGGCAAGCCATTGAACATAGAATTTGTTCATGCCGATGGCAGCAAAGATGTGATTGTGGCTAACCATACCTACAACGAAGCCCAGATTGGTTGGTTCAGAGCTGGCTCTGCGCTTAACCTGATCAAGGAGCAAAACAAATAAGCCGACAAGGCCAAATTTATTTTAAAGAGGCTGTCGCGAAAGTTAGCTGAATGTCACCCTGAACTTGTTTCAGGATCTGTAAGTGATTGATTGACCATTCACCCGGGTTCTGACATAAATTCAGAGTGACGAACTCCAGCGTTTTCGCAACAGCCTTTTTTATGAACTCACCCCAAGGTTGATTCATCAATACCCTATTATTCTCCCCCCCTCATAGTCTCTCAATGAGGACTATGAGGAAAACACAACGGCAATACTTTCAGAAATATTCAGCAGCCGTCCGACCACTCAAAGCGGTGAGACAGGTAAGTAGGAATAATACTCAGCCTGAAACATTCTCTGTCGCAAACACACCCTTAATGTGCCGCATATGACAGCAACGGAAACACCTTACAATTATGACTTTTGCATAAGACCTATCAGAGGTTCCTCATTATTTTCCATCTAACACATTATAGCATGTCAAAAATTGTTACTCAAAAAATCACTCCTTACCTATGGTTCAATGACCAAGCCAGAGAAGCAGCCGACTTTTACTGCACGCTGTTCGATCGTTCCAAAGTAATATCCGATTCCGGTATGATCGTAGAGTTTGAATTAGAGAACTTAAAATTCATAGCGTTAAACGGAGGGCCAAAATTCACCTTCAATGAATCTGTTTCATTTTTGATTCTTTGCGACAGTCAAACCGAAGTAGATCATTTTTGGAACCGCCTTACTCAAAACGGAGGTCAGGAAAGCATGTGCGGATGGTGCAAAGACCCTTTTGGTTTATCATGGCAGGTAGTGCCAAGCCAGTTGATGAGCCTAATGAAAACCGGTACAGAAGCCCAAAGAAACCGCGTAATGCAGGCATTAATGGGAATGAAGAAAATTTTGATTCAACCGCTTGTAGAAGCCCATGAAGGATAGACAATAACTGTCGAGCAAAGGCCGAAGCCGGCAAGAACTATTAATTCACAATAAAAAACCTTAACTTACTCATATTCAATTTTTTAATCAATCTTCAACCAAATGAGAAAGTTAACGAGAATCACAGTTTTTGTGCTTGCCTCCGTGGTTATCCTGGTGGTTTTAGCCTTTGCCTACCTCAACTTTACCTACCCAAAAGTGGACCCTGCCCCCGAACTCACGGTGAATCCAACACCGGAGCTTATCGCACGGGGAGAATACCTGGCCAACCATGTGGCCTTATGCATGGACTGTCACTCACAAAGAGATTTCTCCAGGTATTCCGGGCCACCAACCCCAGGCACCGAAGGTGCAGGTGGCGACCGGTTCGATCAAACCATGGGCATGCCGGGAGTTTTCTATGCTAAAAACATCACTCCTTTTGGTATAAGCCGGTATACCGATGGCGAACTCTTCCGGGTTATTACCACAGGAGTAACCAAAGAAAACAAAGCCCTATTCCCCATTATGCCTTACCCTTATTATGGTCAAATGGCTGAAGACGATATTCATGCCATCATAGCCTATTTACGTAGTCTTCCACCAGTAGAAAGTCAAATCCCAGACTCTAAGGCCGATTTTCCTTTCAGCCTTATTCTAAAGACAATTCCTGTAAATGCATCACCACAACCTCGCCCTCAGAGAACCGATGAAATTGCCTATGGTAAGTATATGGCTACATTCGCAGCATGTATGGAGTGTCATACCCCAGTAGAAAAAGGGCAAATTGTTGCTGAGCAGGCTTTTAGTGGTGGACGAGAGTTTTTAATGCCTGGAGGCGTAATCATGAGAACCCCAAACATTACGCCTCATAGCACAGGTTTGGGCCAGTGGACCGAAGAAATGTTTATAGCCAAATTTAAAAACTACGAAAACAATGCCTACACACTCAGTCAGGGAGACATGAATACCATAATGCCCTGGAGCATGTATGCCGGTATGGATACGGTAGACCTTAAAGCCATTTATGCTTACCTGAAAACCGTGCCTGCCATAGAAAAAACCGTAGTCAAATATGAGCAAATGAATGACTAAGGCCGTATGCAACAGGCTAAGCCACTCATTTTCAGAGGGACTATTTTCAATCGGGTACATAAGCCTCATTTTCAAAAGCCCTAAAAACTTTTATCTTCATAGGGATTTTTAATTCTAAAAACCGCTATGATCATAGGTCTATTGAAAGAACCATCAGGTGAAAACCGAGTGGCTCTTCTACCGGAAAATGTTAAAACCCTTATTGCTCTTAATGTAGAACTCATCGTAGAGTCTCAGGCAGGCACGGCTGCCTTTACAACCGATTTTGAGTTCGAAAAGGCAGGGGCAAAAATTGGTCAGCGCAGGGATGTCCTTAGCGCTGATCTTGTTTTAGGCATTAACCCTCCTACCCATCCGGAACTTGAAGACCTGAAAGCCGGACAGGTTTTGATGTCTGTTTTTCAGCCATTATCGAATAAACAGCTGGTAGAAAAACTCATGTCTTTACAGATCACGAGCTTTAGCATGGACAATGTGCCGAGAACCACCAGGGCACAGTCTATGGATGTGCTCTCCTCCATGGCTACCGTAGCAGGCTACAAAGCAGTGCTATTAGCAGCCTCTCACTCACCGCGCTTCTTCCCTATGTTTATGACTGCCGCAGGTAGCATTATTCCTTCCAAGGTCTTAGTGTTAGGCGCTGGTGTAGCTGGTCTTCAGGCCATCGCCACAGCTCGCAGATTAGGCGCTGTAGTGGAGGCCTTCGATGTAAGAACCGCAGCCGAAGAAGAAGTAAAAAGCTTGGGGGCCAAATTTGTGAAGGTTGAAGGCGCCACTGACGATAAATCTGCCGGTGGTTATGCTGTGGAACAATCGGAAGAATATAAAGCGAAACAGCAGGCGCTGATTCAAGAACATGCCGCTAAAGCGAATATCATCATTTGTACTGCTCAGATTCCGGGAAGAAAAGCACCAGTTTTAATCACACAAGAAACCGTTGGCAATATGGCTGAAGGCTCTGTGATTGTAGATTTAGCGGCTTCAACTGGAGGTAATTGCGAGTTGACAGAAAACGACCGAGTGGTGCAAAAACATGGTGTTACCATTATCGGTAATTCCAATTTGGCGTCCACCATGCCGCTCGATGCCAGCAAAATGTATGGCAAGAACATGGTCAACTTCCTGAAGCTGCTTATTGATGCAGAAGGAAACCTCAATCTCAATTGGGAAGACGATATTCTGGCCAATACCTGTGTGACTCATGCTGGCGAAGTGATGAGTCCACGTGTTAAAAACATCCTTTTTCAAACTGAAACCGCCTAAGCCATGGAAAGCATACTACAACTGTTTGTTGAAAACAGGGAATTCATTTTTCTCATTATCGTCTCCATATTCCTCGGAATCGAAGTCATATCCAACGTTCCGGCCGTACTGCATACGCCTTTGATGTCTGGAGCCAACGCCATTCATGGAGTGGTCATTATCGGCTCCATCATCATTATGCTGGAGGCCGATCCAACCAATTATCTCGCCTTGATTCTGGGCTTTTTTGCGGTGGTACTAGGAACACTCAATGTGGTTGGCGGTTTTGTGGTGACCAACCGAATGCTGGAAATGTTCAAGAAAAAGGAGAAGTAAAGCCATGACAGAACTTTTAGGATTATCAATTCTCGAACTCTGCTACATAGCCGCTTCGATTACCTTCATCTTGGGCTTGAAAATGCTTTCCAGCCCAGACAAAGCCAGAAAAGGAAACCTCATTGCCGCCTATGGTATGGGCATCGCCATTCTGGCCACCATTCTTTTTAAGGAAGAACTGACAGCCGATAAGTGGCTCAATTACGTGCTGATTTTAGCCGGCCTGATAGTGGGAACCGTTATCGGAACCCGCATGGCGTTGAAGGTGAAAATGACGGCCATGCCTCAAATGGTGTCTTTCTTTAACGGTATGGGAGGCGCCTGTGCAGCGGTTATTTCACTCGTTGAGTTCGACCATGTGATGCATGGAGGCACTATAAGTTCAGGCATGCTGGTTGTCATCCTTCTAGGGCTGATTATTGGATCCGTTTCATTTTCCGGGAGCATTATTGCCTATGGTAAATTGGAAGGAAAAATTGGGGATAAAGCCCTACCTGCCGGCCAAATACTAAACATCATTCTGCTATTGGGTATGTTGGGCATGGCCATTTTTATGGCCAATACAGCCCAGCCGCAAGCCATTTACATCTACATTTTACTGGGTGTTTCCCTCCTTTATGGCGTTCTCTTTGTGATGCCGATTGGTGGAGCAGATATGCCTGTAGTCATCTCTCTGCTCAATAGCTTTACGGGTATGGCTGCTGCCTTTGGTGGTTTCCTTTATGGTAATCAGGCCATGCTTACCGGTGGTATTTTGGTGGGTTCTGCCGGAACCATCTTGACCGTGCTGATGTGCAAGGCCATGAATCGTTCACTAACCAATGTCATTATCGGTTCATTTGGAGGTGGTGGAGCCGCAGCATCTGGTGATGGTGAACAAGGCACCATCAAAGAGATTTCGGTGACTGATGCAGCCATTCTTTTGGCATACGCTAATAAGGTGACCGTAGTACCCGGTTATGGCTTAGCGGTAGCTCAAGCGCAACACACGGTTCACAACCTCGAAAAGATACTGGACGATAAAGGCGTAGAAATGAATTATGCTATTCATCCAGTGGCTGGGCGTATGCCCGGCCATATGAACGTACTTCTGGCAGAAGCAGATGTGCCCTACCCTAAGCTCCTGGAAATGGAAGACGCCAATGACGACATGTCGAATGTAGATGTGGTGCTCGTAATTGGCGCCAATGACGTGGTGAACCCTGCGGCAGAAAATGATCCTTCCAGCCCAATTTATGGTATGCCGATCATTAAGGTGCTCAATGCCAAGAATGTGATTGTGATGAAGCGATCTATGGGTAAAGGCTATGCCGGCATTGAAAACAGCCTCTTCTTCCATGACAAAAACCGCATGCTCTTTGGCGATGCCAAAGACTCATTGGAGAAGTTGATTAGTGAGGTGAAAAGTCTATGATCACGGATTAGGGGATTAATGGATTGAATGGATTTGGTTGTTATTATAAGGTGAGGTTGTTCTTAATTGTTTCTTTCTTTTCCATTTCCCTCTTGTGCTCTGCTCAAAAGTTAGACCTTGATTTCTATAAATCTTTGATCACTGCATGTGACTCCGTTGAATATTCAGAAGATGATTTTTTGGTCATTTATAATGGAGTACCAATGACTGAAAGAGATTTTAAAAAATCTCAGCGAGGTTTAAATAAGAGCAAAGAGTTTTTTCAAGTAAGTATTCTAGGAAAAGAAAAGCTGCAAAGTGCAGTCCTACATGCAAAAAAAGAAGCGTTTATTATAATTTCAGATGAAACCGTTCTGAAAGTAAAGGACCTAAAAAGTCAGATTAAAAGTATCTTGGAGGAATTTCCTAAGCCGAATGTTATTCCGGTTCATAAAACTGATCTAGGACTTCCATATCTGTTTGTCGACAAGAAAGCGATTCCACATGAAGAATTTTGGAATGTGCTTCAATCACTCAAAAAGGAGGGTATTCAGGGAATTGTCAGATCATCTCAAGTCCCGTGGTGTCTCTATGGGGAAAACTCTAAAAATGGAGGTATCTTCATTACTACTCAGAATAAATAGAAACGTAAAATATGGATGAACTACAACGACAAACGATTTAGGCCTTTCGAAAACAGCCTCTTCTTCCACGACAAAAACCGTATACTTTTTGGCGATATCAAAGACTCATTAGAGAAGTTAATTAGTGAGGTGAAGAGTCTTTAAAAGCTTGAAGTCGGAAGACCGAGGACGGAAGCCAAAGGGTAAAATGAGGCTCATTTTTTTTTTGAATCAATCTTTACAAGTTAATGTATAAACCGATTTTGATTGTACTAATATTTGCCGCAACCTACGCGTCAGCTCAAGAAGTCACGCAGGACTGGAGGCGACTTGATAAGCAAACACCTCTTAAATAATACATTGAAAATCAGACATATGAATATTTGAATTTTAATCCAGATGCAAGAGATTCTATCGATGTCGTTTATAAGGAATTGGTAAAAAAGAATTCATCCATGCCAGAAGTGTTTATAAGAGATGCTGCTAGTATTCCGAACAAAGAACCTCTGACAATTATTAATGGATACATTCCAGAAAATAATGAGCTATTGGCTCAAATAAGATTATCAGATGTTGACAAAATTTTCATTCACAAACCAAGTGAAGAAATCTCCGCTCTTTACGGTGCAAGAGGTAGATACGGAGTTATCGTGATCGAGATAAATAAACGCAAGTTGAAAAAAATTAGAAGGCGAATAAATAATTAGTTTCACTTGTGCTACAATTAAATCAAGCTTAAGTAAATGTTCATCTACAACGACAAACTATTCAGAGCTGTCAGAACAGCCTTTTGTTCCAATAAAAAAACATTTACTCACTCATTAGAACTTCTGATTAGATGAAGGAATTCAAAGTTTTAATTCCAGAGGAGGATTATTCCATCCTAAACTTCAGACAGGAGGACTTGCCCGGAGTGGCGGTTGTTAATATCTCTCTAAGAGACTTTGAACCAAAAGAAGTCTTTGCATGGCATCTGTCAATAATGGTAGAGTTAAATGACCTTGGTGAGAATGGCATGCCTACAAAAAGTGAAGTCGATGTCATAGACAACTACGGAGACTTTCTTGATGATAGGATTAAAGGAGAAGACAAAGACAAACCGAATGCTCTTTTTCTTGCGAGAATTACTTGGAATGGTACTCGAGAGTTGATCTCGAGAGTTTATGATCCTGAAATCGCAAACGATTTTTTACAGGAACTAATTGAAGAAGGAAATCAAGTCCGGGAATTTGACTACCGAATGGAGAATGACGAGGAATGGAAATTGGCTGAGTGGCATCTAACAAAAAGAGACTAAGTACTTTTAAAATATATCCCTATAAACAATCTCTAATTGAATAAAATGATCAACTACAACGACAAACGATTTAGAGCCATTGAGAACTCACCCAACGGTGAAGTTTCAGGAGATTTGATCTTTCATTATAAGCAAGAAGGAAATCGACTGGTTTGTCAGTACTTTGGTGGTAAAATTCTGGAGGGTTGGCTGGAAGGCACGGTGGATGAAAATGGAGTGATTGACATGAACTACACCCAGGTGAATACCGAATTGAAGCAAAATACCGGTAAATGCACCTCCACTCCGGAAATCCTTCCCAATGGTAAAATCAGGCTGCATGAAGCCTGGCAATGGACATCGGGAGACCAGTCTAAAGGCACCTCAATCTTAGAAGAAATCTAATGGACGGAACAAGAAGAGCATATATTAAAGCGGGTACAGAGGTAAACATTGTGCTCAAGCAAGATCAAAGAACCGGTAAACTCACCCATGGCTTTGTGAAAGACTTACTCACCAAGTCACCCTCCCATCCCCACGGCATCAAAGTACGGCTGGAAGATGGCCAGGTCGGGCGAGTAAAGGAAATTCTCTCTTAGAACGTCATGCTGAATTTATTTCAGCATCTATTGAATCTTTGAGGAAGACCCCGAATCAAGTCCAGGGTGACAACACTAAAAAAGAACGTCATGCTGAACTTGTTTCAGCATCCTCTGAATCTTTGAAGAAGACCCTGAAACGAGTTCAGGGTGACAACACCAAGAAAAAACGTCATGCTGAATTTATTTCAGCATCTATTGAATCTTTGAGGAAGACCCTGAATCAAGTCCAGGGTGACAACACTAAGAAAGAACGTCATGCTGAACTTGTTTCAGCATCTTCTGAATCTTTGAGGAAGACCCTGAAACAAGGCCAGGGTGACAACACAATAAAACAACGTCATGCTGAATTTATTTCAGCATCTATTGAATCTTTGAGGAAGACCCTGAATCAAGTTCAGGGTGACAACACAATAAAACAACGTCATGCTGAACTTGTTTCAGCATCCTCTGAATCTTTGAGAAAGACCCTGAATCAAGTTCAGGGTGACGACATTAAGAAACAACGTCATGCTGAACTTGTTTCACCATCTTCTGAATCTTTGAGGAAGACCCTGAAACAAGGCCAGGGTGACGACACTAAAAAAAGAACGTCATGCTGAATTTATTTCAGCATCTTCTGAACCTTTGAGAAAGACCCTGAAACGCATTCAGGGTGACGACAC
>NZ_DDDQ01000034.1:0-1396 GCF_002336325.1 Roseivirga sp. UBA1976
AAGCCTTTTCAACTCTCCCCAATCATCGGCAACTGCCGGAATCGTAAACCTATTCCAATTCAACCACCAGGTCGTCCTGTTCAACCATATCTCCGCCTTTGAGATAAATGGCCTTTACCTTTCCGGCTTCAGGAGCTGAGACTGTTGTCTCCATTTTCATAGCTTCAACTACAAAAAGAGCCTGATTTTCTTTTACAGTATCACCGACATTCACTTTTACTTCAGCAATTCTGCCTTGCAGAGGTGCTCCTACTTGATGTTCACCATCTACCTTGCGGTTGGCAACCTTAGTAACTTTAAGGTTCTGATCCCGAACATCGATCACCCGTGTTTGGCCATTCAGCTCAAAGTACACTTTGCGCATTCCGTTTTCATCGGGCTCAGCAATATAGAGCATCTTAATAATGATATGCTTGCCTTTCCCAATCTCCACAAACACCTCTTCATTAGGCTTTAAGCCAAAGAAAAATGCCTTGGTAGGTAGTTGCCAAACGGCTCCATAGTTTTGCCAATGCTGATAGAAATCCTTAAAAACTTTGGGGTATAACTTGTACGAAAGAAAGTCCAGCTCATCGCAGTAAATGTCGAACTCTTGCTGAAACGCTTTAAACTCCTTATCAAAGTCTACGGGCTCCAGGTGTGCGTTTGGCCGGTCTGTATATGGCTTTTCGCCTTTTAGAATAATTCTGGAAAGCTCTTGCGGAAAACCTCCAGGCATTTGCCCCAGATCTCCCCTGAACAAGCTAATGACTGACTCCGGAAAAGAGAGGGTCTCGCCACGTTCCAGTATATCGGCCGGTGTCAGGTTGTTAGAAGTCATAAATATGGCCATGTCGCCAACCACCTTGCTAGACGGGGTCACCTTTACTAAATCTCCAAACATTTTGTTGACCACCGCATAATTACGCTTTACCTCTTCAAACTTATGCTCCAGGCCCAGAGCAGCAGCCTGTGGTCTTAGGTTGGAGTATTGCCCGCCCGGTATCTCATGGTCGTACACCTCAGCTGTGCCGGCCTTCAGACCGCTTTCGAAGGGGTAGTAATATTCGCGCACATCTTCCCAGTAATTGGCATACTTATTCAGGTTTTGCACATCAATCTTAGGGTCTCGGGGATGCCCCTTGAGTGCCGCTGCCAGCGAGTTAAAATTGGGTTGAGAAGTAAGACCTGACATGGAAGCAATGGCCACATCCACAATATCTACTCCAGCTTCTATGGCTTTAAAGTATGTGGTGGCTTGCATGGACGATGTATCGTGAGTGTGCAGGTGAATGGGTAAATTCACCGTTTCTTTAAGAGCACTTACCAATACGGTAGCTGCTTCGGGCTTTAGCAAACCTGCCATATCTTTAATGGCTATAATATGGGCTCCTTCGTCTTCCAGTGCCCGAGCCAT
>NZ_DDDQ01000034.1:1697-4356 GCF_002336325.1 Roseivirga sp. UBA1976
ACGGTGCCCGAGCCATATCCAGATAATACTGCAAGTTGTATTTGCTTTCCTTATCGAGCACATCGCCCGTATAGCAAATGCAAGCTTCTGCCACCGAGTTGGTTCTCTCACGAACCGTGCGAATGCTCACCTTCATGGCCTCTACCCAGTTGAGAGAATCGAATATTCGGAAAATATCCATGCCATTCTCAGCCGACTTCTCAATAAATCGCTCAATAAGATTATCCGGATAAGCTTTGTAACCTACACCGTTGGAACCTCTTATAAGCATTTGCATAAGTATGTTGGGTGCTGCCGCACGCATTCGCTTCAACCGGTCCCATGGGTTTTCATAAAGGAACCGCATACTCACATCGAAGGTAGCCCCTCCCCACATTTCCCAAGAAAATACGTTGGGTTGATTTTTGGCAAAACCTTCGGCCACTTTGAGCATGTCCAGCGAACGCATTCGCGTAGCCAACAACGACTGATGGGCATCGCGCCAGGTAGTATCGGTAAATAGGATTTGCGGCTGCTCTTTAATCCACTTGGCCAACCCTTCGGCTCCCTTTTCTTCCAAAATTTGCCTGGTGCCGGAAGGATACGCTCCCAAACGGTCGAACTCAGGAACCTTCGGTACCCTCAACTTTACTGAAGGGTCTATTTTCTTTACGCTCGGATTGCCATTGACGGCCACCTCTCCCAGGTAGTTGAGTAACTTTGTGGCCCGGTTCATGTACCGTGGCATCTGGAGTAACTCCGGATGATTTTCTATAAACTTTACTGTGGCCTTTCCGGTAAAGAAAGTCTCATGACTAAGTACATTCTCTAAAAAGCCTTTGTTGGTTACTACGCCTCGTATTCTAAACTCAGAAAGTGCGCGTTGCAGCCTTTGAGCAGCTCCTTTTAACGTGCGTCCTGAAGCAGTGATTTTCACCAACATCGAATCGAAAAAGGGCGATATGGTTACTCCGGCATAGCAGTTACCGGCATCTAGCCTAATACCAAACCCTCCCGGAGACCGGTAGGCTATAATGGTGCCATAATCGGGCTTAAAGTTGTTTTCCGGGTCTTCTGTAGTAATTCGGCACTGAATGGCAAAACCATTCTTCTGCACATCGGCCTGGCTTTTGATGAAAATCCGAGGGTGGTCGAGCGGATAACCCTGAGCTATTTCTATTTGAGAGCGAACAATATCAATGCCTGTAATTTCTTCAGTCACCGTATGTTCAACCTGTACTCTTGGGTTTACTTCAATAAAGTAAATCTGCTCATCGGCATCGACCAGAAACTCTACTGTACCCACATTATTGTAATTCACTTCGCGGGTAATTCTCAGCGCATACTCATAGAGTTTTTCACGAGTTTCATCTTTTAGCCCTATGGAAGGAGCCACTTCTACAACCTTTTGGTACCTGCGCTGCACCGAGCAATCGCGCTCATACAGGTGTACAAGGTTACCGTAATTATCGCCCATGATTTGCACCTCAATGTGCTTGGGGCTATCAATAAATTTTTCAATGAAAATCGTATCGTCTCCAAAGGCTTTTCCAGCCTCTCCACGAGCCTCATTGAAAGCGCGCTCCAATTCATCTTCCGAGCGTACCACCCGCATACCGCGGCCTCCCCCACCGGCTGCGGCCTTTACCATTACAGGAAAGCCAATTCGCTTTGCTTCTTTAAGAGCAATGGCACTGCTTGTGAGCGGCTCCTGACTGTCTTCAATAAGCGGCACCTGGGCATTACGGGCCACAATTTTAGCCTGCACCTTGTCGCCCAAGCGTTGCATTACTTCCGGCTCGGGGCCAACAAATGTGATTCCGGCTGCTTTACAAGCCCTTACAAAGTGTACGTTTTCTGAAAGAAACCCATAGCCGGGATGTATAGCATCTACCCCTTCCCTTTTGGCCAGAGCAATGATCTCATCAATATTCAAATAAGGTTTGAGCGGATCATCATCGTCTCCAATCTGATAAGCCTCATCGGCCTTGTATCGATGGAGGGAATAACGGTCTTCGTATGTGTAAATGGCCACCGTACGAATCTTCATTTCAGAAGCTGCTCTCAGTACGCGTATAGCAATTTCGCCACGATTGGCCACCAGTATTTTATTGAATTTGCGAATGTTTGTTTCCATGCTCAAAACTTGAATGGGTGGAATTTAAATGATTAGCAGGTTAGGCACAAATGCCAAATCCGAATTGATCACGTTTTCAAAAAATATATTTTTGCGACCCGAAAAGTAAGCCTCCACAAGGGCTTATAATTGTATATTAGACGGTTAAGTAATTTTTAAAATTCCCAAAGTCTATGGAAAACTATCGAATCGATAAGATTTCTATCGAGCAGCTAGAGGAGCTCAGATCTATTTCTATAGAGACTTTTACCGATGCATTTGGCGATAAGAACCATCAGGCCGATTTTGACGGTTATTTGCAAAAGGCATTCGATGCCAACCAATTGCGCAACGAACTGGAAACCCCGGACAGTTACTTTTACTTTTTAAAAAATACAGATGAGCCGGTGGGCTATCTTAAGCTCAATACGAAAAAAGCTCAGTCAGACCAGGTTTTGGACAATGCCATGGAAGTTGAGCGCATATACCTAAAAAGACATGTTCAGGGCAAGGGCCTTGGCACTTTACTATTGAATTTTGCAATGCAAGAAGCCAAAAATAAAG
>NZ_DDDQ01000177.1:0-10419 GCF_002336325.1 Roseivirga sp. UBA1976
AAACAAACGAATCTAAAACGTATGAAAAGAACACTCTTAATTCTACAACCCACAGCCTTTTTTCTAGCCCTGCTTATACTAGGCATGGGTTGTTCCGGCCAGGCAAGCAATCAAACTCAGGAAGGTGATGCCTCCTCAACAAAAGCTCCTACTCAAAGCATACACGATGCCGTTATCTCCGGACAAGCCGATGTGGTAAAACAGCATATTGCGGCCGGTACCAACCTGAATGCTAAAGACCCTTTTGGCGGGTCTACTCCTCTTATTCTAGCCGCAGTATTTGGACATGACGATATTGCAAAACTCCTTATTGAAGCCAAAGCCGACCTGAACATTAAAAACAAGGAAGGATCTACCGCATTGCTTACAGCCGCTTTTTTTGGTCGTATAGAACAGGTAAAGCTACTCCTGGAAGCCGGAGCAGATAAGGCCATAAAAAATGCATTTGGAGCTACTGCCCTGGAGTCTGTACAAGCACCGTTCTCGGAGTTAAAGCCAATGTATGAACTAATTGGGGGTCAGTTGAAACCCATGGGGCTTACATTAGACCTAAAGCGAATAGAAGCTGCCCGTCCAGAAATTGCCAAACTTTTACAATAAAATCGGCTCGATAGATGGAAAGAAGGTACGACATAGATTGGCTTAGGGTAATTGCCATTGCCATGCTGCTGATATATCATATTGCCATTGGTTTTCAGCCCTGGGGTTCGCTAATCGGCTTTATAGCTAATGACGAACCCATTCCAAGCCTTTGGATTCCTATGGGCATGTTGAACGTTTGGCGTATTCCGCTTCTCTTTTTTGTTTCCGGAATGGGCGTATTTTTTGCCCTGCAAAAACGCAACTGGAAACAGCTACTGGGTGAAAGGGCTACACGAATTCTTATGCCTTACGGGTTTGGTGCTCTGGTCATTGTACCTATACACGTGGCCATTCTATTAAAACATTACGGCCTGCCTTTTTTATACAGACCCTCTCCGGCCCACTTGTGGTTTCTGGGTAATATTTTTGCTTATGTTCTGCTTTTTATTCCGCTCTTTTATTGGCTCAAAAACAGGCCTGAAACCTCATTTGCCAACACTATAAGGAAACTCTTTAGCAGCCCGGCAGGATTTTTAATAATAGTCTTGCTTTTTGAAGCAGAAGTTCTGCTTGTTCAACCTTCGCCTTTCGAAATGTATGCCCTTACCTGGCACGGTTTCTTTCTGGGTATGGTGGCTTTCTTACTGGGCTTTCTCTGCGTATACAGCGGCAGCAGGTTCTGGCAAAACACTCTAAAATGGCGCTGGGTACTGTTCACCGTGGCTTTAATACTCTACGCTGTTCGGTTGCTCCATTACGAGTTGGTGGGTCCAAATGAACTCATGGCTATCGAGTCTGTGGCCTGGATACTTACAGCATTTGGTTTTGCCCACAAATACCTCAACCGCCCCAGCCGATTACTCAGTTATCTCAGTGCCGCTGCCTATCCAATCTATATCATTCATATGGCAGCTCTATACTTTTTCTCCTACCTCATTTTTCCTTTGGCTTGGCCGGTATGGTTGGAGTTTGTAGCTGTGGTAGTACTTACTTTTGTGGCTTGCTATGCTCTTTATGAGTGGCCCATTAAGCGGGTAAGTTTTATTCGGCCGTTGTTCGGATTAAAAAAGCTCGATAAATAATTCCAAATTAAAGAGACCATCCGCAAGAGCACAGTGCGCTAAAACCGCGTAATGGCTGCCCCTGGGATGGTCTCCTTCTTTGCTTTGCAAAAAGGCACCCAACCGCTCTAATTACTACCCTATTTTAATTTGAGGGTAATCGGCAATTGGCTATGGCATATTAGATGCAATGCCCTTAACTTAGCATGTAACAATAAGGAGTCTTAAAATGAGCAACCACACACAGTCTATTGGCGACAGAGTAAAACTTCCCTTTCAATTTGATGTGCAGCGTATTATCGATGAGGTGTATCAAATGCCAATGAATAACTTCATTTACTACAATGTGATACCGCTTCGCTCGCCAGCCCATTTTGTGGACCCCAGTTTACCTACACCTCCATCTACCGAAGATTATGCCGATGGTTCGTGGACCGATTGGCTAGACACCCAAGAGTTGAAATCTTCACCTTACCTGACCGAAGTGGTCGATATGTTTAAGCAACACACCAAAGTTACCTTAGTGCGTGTGCTTCGTTTGGCAGCCGGTAACATTGTTAAGGAACATACCGACCCCACTCTGGGTCTGGAAATCCCGAAATCGGTCATTCGGCTCACCATCCCTATTATTAACGCGCCAGGTGTAGAATTTTATCTCAATAACGAAATTGTACCTATGAAACCGGGTGAATGTTGGTATATGAGACTAACCGACCCACACCGCGTGATAAACAACAGTACCGAAGACCGTATTAATCTTACCATAGACATGATCCCTAACGATTGGGTACAATCGTTGATTAAGGGTAGCTAGCCTGTGAGCCAAGGGCGAATAAACAAAATGACTTCCTTGAGTGTATATGCTAGCGGAGCCCGATACTTTTGCATATGCTTTGTAAGAACTTATTAAGACTCAATCTGGCGATTGTAGGACTAGCCCTACCTACTCTGCTCTATGCTCAAAAACTGGAAAGAGAATCGCGTATTAAACCGGAAGAAGTTCCACCGCAAGCCCTTACATACCTGACAACCGGAGGGGTTGAAAAAGCACAATGGTATTTTGAGGAAGGACTAAGCAGCACTTCTCTAGAGGCTAAGTTCAAACATGACAAACGTTGGTTTAGTGTTGAGTTTTCTGAAGATGGAAGCCTGCAAGACATTGAAGTAACTATACGCATGGAAGAATTGAACAAGGCCACCCGAAATCGTATTCTGGAGGAATTCGAACGTCAGTTTGGTCGCTATAAAATCAGAAAAGTACAGGTACAATATCAAAGCACCTCCCTTGCCACTCTGATTCAGAAAAAAATGCCTTTGCTAAGTGTCCCGCATGCCTTTGAAATTGTAGTTAAAGGAAAGAAAGGTAAGCTTCCTAAGCTATGGGAGTTCACTTTTTCAGCTCAGGGAGAGCTATTGTCGCTAAACCAGATTATCACCCGAAACAGCGAGCACCTTGAGTATTAGACAGTACATTGGTTTGCTGGCCGGCCTTTTATTTGGCACCACACTTTGCGCACAAAATAGCTTTCAGAGCGGTATTTTGCCGGCCATTAATCTCAATAGAAGTATCAACGAGCTGTATGCTCTTAACCTGAAGGTAGAAACCCGCGAGCAGTTTCGGGCCGGGTTTGTTCATACCGATCCCATGCGAATGCATGAACATTTGCTTACCGATTTCACTCTGATTGGTTCACGAAAAGTAGGTTTATCTGAAAAAATCAATCTTGGCTACCTGCTTCGTCTTCGTCAGGGAGAACGCATCCACCGAATCATTCAGCAGTTCTCGTTTATTAGCCGGCTGCGCAACTTTAATCTGGGCCATCGGTTGGTAAGCGATCAAACCTTTGCCCCGGAAGAGCCCGCTGTGTTTAGGCTTCGCTACCGCATGAGCATGGAGCTTCCGCTAGACGGAGAGAAAGCGGATCCCGGTGAGTTTTATGTTAAAGTGAACAATGAACTCATTCAAACCTGGCAACGAAGCAACGCACCACTCACCGAATATCGCTTTGGACCCTTTTTAGGGTATTTTATGAGTAATACTCATAAGGTAGAAGTAGGCCTGGACTACCGCAACCAGTCCATTCTCATAGCCCCAACCCGGCATAGCTATTGGTTAAGCCTCAATTGGTTTTTTAACCTATAATCTAACCAACACATCTTTCTTATTAATTATCAGCCACATAGTTCAAACTATTTGTGCTTTCCTTTTTGCGCGGCTTTAAAAGCCCTACCTTTGCGGCCTGAAATTGATAGCCTACTATGATCTCTGTACAAAACGTATCCCTTGCTTTTGGTAAAAGAGTCCTTTTTGATGAAGTAAACATAAAATTCAGTGGCAACAACTGCTACGGTGTTATTGGCGCCAACGGAGCCGGAAAATCTACCTTTCTAAAGATTTTATCGGGCGATATAGACCCCAACTCCGGGTCTGTGACCATTGAGCCTGGCAAACGAATGGCCGTATTGAAACAGAACCACTTTGAGTTTGACCAAAACACTGTGCTCGATACCGTAATGATGGGCCACTCCGTGCTATGGGGCATTATGAAAGAGAAAGACGCTATATATATGAAACCCGACTTCAGTGAGGAAGACGGCATTAAAGCTTCTGAACTGGAAGCACAGTTTGCCGAGATGGACGGGTGGAATGCGGAGTCTGATGCGGCTGCCCTTTTGAGCGGACTGGGCATTACGGAGGACTTGCACTATAGCCTGATGAAAGATCTGAACGGTAGTCAAAAAGTGAGAGTACTATTGGCTCAAGCCCTATTTGGCAACCCCGACATTCTTATTCTGGATGAGCCAACCAACGACCTGGATCTCCAAACCATTGGCTGGCTGGAAGATTTCTTACTCGACTTTAAAAACACGGTGATTGTGGTATCGCACGACCGTCACTTTTTAGATACCATCTGTACCAATATTGTAGATATCGATTACAGCCAGGTGAAGCTCTACACCGGAAACTACTCTTTCTGGTACCAGTCTAGCCAGTTGGCCCTTCAGCAGCGTTCAGCGGCCAACAAAAAAGCTGAAGAGAAAAAGAAAGAGCTTCAGGAGTTTATTGCTCGCTTCTCGGCCAATGCCTCTAAGTCTAAACAAGCCACCAGCAGAAGAAAGCTCCTGGACAAAATTAATGTGGAAGACATTCAGCCTTCTACCCGCAGGTATCCGGCCATTATATTTCAGCAAAGCCGCCCTGCCGGTGATCAGATTTTGGAAATCAAAAACCTTTCGAAAGCCAACGAAGAAAAACCGCTCTTCTCAGGGCTCGATCTGTTTGTGAACCGTGGCGATAAAATAGCCGTGCTGAGCAAAGACAGTGTGGCAACAACTACCTTCTTTAAAATATTAATGGGTGAAGAAAAGGCCGATTCGGGCGAGTTCAAATTCGGTCAAACGATTACTACGGCCTACTTACCCAACGACAATTCAAAATATTTTAATACCAACGAGAACCTCATAGACTGGCTAAGACAGTTTTCTGAGGGCGAAAAAGACGAGGTATTCATACGTGGTTTCCTGGGCAAAATGCTTTTTTCAGGCGAAGAAGTTTTCAAAAAAGCTAATGTGCTTTCTGGAGGTGAAAAGGTTCGTTGTATGATTTCTCGGATGATGCTGGCCCAAGGTAACCTGCTCATTATAGATGAACCTACCAACCACCTGGACCTGGAGTCTATTCAGGCATTTAACAATGCACTGAAAGACTTTCCTGGCACGGTGCTCTTCACTTCTCACGATCATGAGTTTACCCAAACTGTGGCCAATAGAATTTTGGAAATAGGACCAAAAGGCTACCTCGACAAGCTGAGCACTTACGATGATTACATCGAAAACGAGGAGTGGATGGCACAACGAGAAAAGATTTACTAGGCACCAAGCAAGCCTGATGATAAAAGAGGCTACCTCAAGAGCCAGGTGAACGTCACCCTGAGTTTGCCTACCTGCCGGTAGACAAGCCCAGATGACGGGTTTTAAAGCTTTTGAGATAGCCTCTTTTTTATGAATATGCTACTCTTCTTCCGAACGCTTCATGAGTTCGGCCGCTTCCATTAACCGAATCATTTCTGCTCTATAGCCATTTTCATCGTAGCCTTTACTCAGTCTGGCCAACTCCAAAGCCTCATGATAGGTGTAGCCATTGAGATAATCGGATTCGCGAAGCAGCATTCCGAATGATGCCACTGCGGCAGACCAATTGAAATTATGGCTCATACCTTGAATAGGTTTCACCTCGTTTGGAATAACCGTATCTAAATAAACAGAGCGATCTTCATCGGGTTGTTTATAGCGTAACTTTACTGTCATTAAGTCTGTGGTGTTAATTGCTCCTTCCGGCTTGTGATTGGGCTGATACTTCAGATCATCAATAGGTTTAAAACTGCTTTTAACCCCAACCGGAATTACTTCATAAAGAGCTGTAACAGTATGACCAGCCCCCAGTTCACCCGCATCTTTCTTATCGTCATTGAAATCTTCATCGGCCAAAAGTCTATTCTCATAACCAATCAATCGATAAGCCTGAACGGTACCAGGATTGAATTCAACCTGTAGTTTCACATCCTTAGCAATGGTGAACAATGTTCCACCAAACTCATTGACCAATACCTTCTTGGCTTCTAGAATATTATCGATGTAGGCATGGTTGCCGTTCCCCTTATCGGCCAAAATCTCCATTTTAGAATCCTGATAATTGCCCATTCCAAAACCTAGAACAGTAAGAAATACACCACTCTTTCTCTTTTCTTCGATTAGGTCTTCCATGGCTTTATCGCTTGAAGCCCCGACATTAAAATCTCCATCTGTGGCCAGGATGATTCTATTATTACCGCCTTTAATGAAATTCTCTTGGGCAATTTTATAGGCCAGTTTAATGCCAGCTCCTCCTGCGGTTGAACCTCCAGCCTGTAGATTTTCTAGCGCCTTTAGAATCTCTCGTTTTTTGTCTCCAGAAGTAGAGGGCAGCACCTCTCCAGCGGCTCCGGCATACACCACAATGGAAACCCGGTCTTCTGGTCTCAATTCATCGACCAACAACTTAAGCGACTTTTTGAGCAATGGCAGCTTGTTTTTGCTTTCCATAGAGCCCGATACATCGAGCAAGAACACAATATTAGAAGGCGGTAATTGGTCCATTTCTATCTTTTGCCCCTGAATACCGATATGAACCAAATAGTGATCTCGGTTCCACGGAGCTCTACCCACCTCGTGCTGCACATGAAAAGGATGTTGACCCGTAGGCTGATTGTAGGTATAATCGAAGTAATTGATCATTTCTTCAATTTTTACAGCATCCTTTGGCGGCAATTGTCCTTGAGTGATGAACCGTCTCACGTTACTATATGAAGCCGCATCTACATCGATGGAGAACGTACTGAAAGGATTCTTGAAAGGTGAATTAAATCCGTTTTCTTCTATTTCTGCATAGGACTCAGTATTTGATTTGTAATTTGGCATGTATATAGACTGAATATGATCTTGTTCAAGCACCTTCAGATCTAACTCATCTTCAATCATATCATATTGAACATTGGCTGGCGAAGCCTCAGTCTTAGCTCTTCTATTAAACAAGCGTCTTCTCCCGACACCAGTAACCACAACTTGTTCCAAGGCAGTTGCATCTGGTTGCATTTGAATATTTACAACCTTCCTTTTACCCACCTGAACTTCCTGAGAAACATAACCTAAATAGCGAAAAACCAATACTGACTTTTCATTAGGAACTTCTAGTTCGTACTTGCCATTTAAGTCTGTAGCAACACCGTTCCTTGTGCCCTTTAATAGCACTGTCACCTGAGGTAATGGTAACCCATCATCAGCTCCTGTTACTTGACCACTAATGGTGATTGAAAATTTTTCTTCTACTGGTTTATGGAATCCAACCAATAAAGTCATCATGATTATTAAGACCTGTTTCATGGTATATCGATTTTAGTTTTATAATCTTTAAAGACAGGATGCCAGAACTCGATCGATTCCATAAACAGACCTGAAAAAACTTTTACAACGCTTGATCCGAGGGAATTCAAATACAGAACAACTAACTGACATTCAATTGATTGAATCTTATCAATCGACTGGAGAAAAATCTGTATTAGGAATTCTCTTCAAGCGATATATGCCACTGGTTTATGGTACTTGCATGAAGTATCTGAAGGATAGAGAGGCTGCCAAAGACATGGCCATGCAGGTTTTTGAAAAGTTGATGAGGGAGCTGAAGGAGAAGGAAGTTCAGAATTTTAAAAGCTGGCTATATGTGCTTACTCGTAATGAGTGCCTAATGCTTCTAAGAAAGAAGAGTCCGGAAATTAATGGAGTCGAGCTTATGGAATATCAACTTCCTGTGCATCATACTGATGAAACTGAGGTCGAAGAAGATTTAGGCAAGATGGAAACCTGTATTGAAGGACTAAATGAGGAACAAAATATCTGCATCAAGCTTTTCTACCTGGAGAAGAAAACCTATCAGGAGGTTTGTGAAGCCACAGGTTTTGAGTTGAAGAAAGTGAAAAGCTATCTTCAGAATGGAAGAAGGAATTTGAAAATATGTATAGAAAAACTGCGTGAGCAAGAAGAACAGACATATTGAACACTTAACGCCTGAGCTAATCAAAGCTTACAGAAATGGTGAACTAACCCGTGAAGAACAACATGAGGTGGAACGACTTATGCTCGAAAACCCACTTTATAATGAGGCACTTGAAGGACTAGATGAATTCACCGATGAAATGCTCGATGCCGATCTCAATGAGTTGGACAATAGATTGGATGAACTCCTGGCTGAAGAAGATAGGCCTGCTGGTTTCTGGACTATTTGGAGAGGGCTTGCAGCGGCACTCATTTTAGTAGTTATTGTTGGCACCCTTTTTATTCTGCGAGAAAACAGGCCACTACCCAAACGCGACCTAAGTGAACTACAGTCTCCTGAAAAAGAAGACACACTGACCAAGCCCCAGGCTCGGGAGCCGGTTCTTGAGCAGGGTACGAAATCCGAGACAAACTCCATAAAACAAAAGAAGACTATTGACTCCCCAAAATCGGAGGTCGATGAAAAATTAGAGGGCCAACTGGAACTGAATATCGAGCCTAAACAGGAGAGAACTCAAACAGAAATTGCTCGCATCGATGCTTCCTCTAAGCAACTTGCTCTGGAGTCAATGGTATTTAGCGCGGTAGACTCTCAGCTTATTATTCCTATGGACAAAGTAATTGGTCGTTTGGAAACCACTCAGGAAATGGAGCAAATCACCCAACAACTATCGGGTCGGGTGGCTGGTGTTGTTATCCAAGATGCCCGGTCCAAACAAGGGTTTATAGCTCCTGCAGAAGATAATCCAGCCAATATAACCACCCTCAAAGGCAGAGTGGTGGATGCCGAAGATCAACTTCCTCTACCCGGTGTACTAGTGGTGATTAAAGGAACAACGAGAGGCACTACAACCAATACCGATGGACTGTTTCAATTGAATAATATTCCCAGACTTTCAGAGTTAGAATTTCGCTTTTTAGGATACCTTACAACCAGCCTTGTGCCCGGAAACAGAGACTCTCTCAATGTGAAACTACAGCCCGATGTGAATGCATTAGGGGAGATTATCGTCACGGGCGTGAGCGAAGGTGATGAAGTGGCCCCGGTTACTACCAGGTTTAAGGCCCCTCAACCAGAAATAGGGTACCCTAAATTCAATCGCTACCTTAAAGAAAACATCCGATACCCTCAAGCTGCCAGAAATCAAAACATAAAGGGAGTAGTAACAGTGGAGTTTACCGTAGAAGCTGATGGAAGCCTGAGTAACTTTAAGACCCTTAAAGGTCTTGGCCACGGTTGCGATGAGGAAGCCATAAGACTCATCAAAGAAGGCCCTCAATGGCAACCTAAATTAGTTGGGGTTAATGAAGTTCCTGAAAGCTCTAAGGTGACTCTAAGAATTCGGTTTAGACCGAACTAGGTTTTGGTTCAATGTTGGAGTTCTACCAATCCTTTTCCTTCTGTAGCCTCGAACAATCAGGCAGGTAAGTTTAGCCTTCCTGCCAATGGGTTAAGCTCGGGACAAAAAAGCCAGACAGCCCAACTAACTGATTTTCGATTCACTACCTTTGAACGTGTAAATATTACGTGTTTTGAAACTTAAGAAAGTCCATCATATAGCCATCATATGCAGCAACTACTCAAAGTCGAAGCAATTCTATACCGAGATACTAGGCCTGAAAATTATAAGAGAAGTCTATCGTGAAGAAAGACAATCTTACAAACTCGACCTTGCCCTAAACGGTGAATACATCATTGAATTATTCTCCTTTCCCAACCCTCCGGCAAGACCATCCAGACCGGAGGCTCAAGGACTCAGACACCTGGCATTTGAAGTTGAGAACATTGAAGAAGCTGTTGATAGCTTAAAATTGAAAGGAGTAATTACCGAGCCAATCCGTACCGATGAATACACAGGCAAAAGATTCACTTTCTTTACTGACCCAGATGGTTTACCTCTGGAACTTTATGAGGTTTAAACCTTATGTCTGCAGCACAGCCGGTGCAAGGGAAAACTTTAACACCGTCAAATTTGTCATATGGCCATTTGCCTGTTTACAAGGCTGGAGCGAATAACTCGCGAATTGCCGCGTTGCAAAATCCACTATGTTTATTTTGCGCCCCGCAGTGAAAGTGAGGCAGATTATCCGGTCGCCAGACCATTCTTAGTAGTCAGACGAACAAACTCATTATCTTTAAACATTAACCTGAGTTCGATGTACAAAAAGAACGTCATGCCGGAAAAAC
>NZ_DDDQ01000001.1:0-4391 GCF_002336325.1 Roseivirga sp. UBA1976
CTATTATATCTATGCCATAGACCCCTCCGAAAAATGTGATGGAGGCCCGGCCGAAGACCCCAGAGTGTTGCGCATTCGGTTTACCGCCCTGGGAATAGCGAACGAAGTGGATATTCGCTAAAACAACTAAAATTTTAGTATTTAAGCAGATTATCAAAGGAAATTTCTTCAATAGATTTTTTTGAAGAATATAATTTTTCAATAACCAAAATATTCATAACTTAAAGACATAGATTATCAAGCTAACTGCTTTATTGGCATTTGTGCAATCGTTATACACTGCCGCGTCAGTAAGATAAATTAGCTTAGGTTAGTTTTAGTTTTATAGGTAGTTTAGGGAAGGTTAACTGCTCCTCAAGTTAACCTTCCGCCTTTTTAAGCTTTATTTCTCTGTCGAATATTTCTATGTGCCCGGCTTTATACAACCCTCCGAGCACCTTTTTAAAGTTCTTTTTGCTCATTCCAAAGGCCTGCTGAATCTCTTCAGGAGAACTCTTATCGCCCAGGGCAAGACTTCCTCCTGCTTCTCTAAGGGCATTCAATACCGAATCAGACATATCGAGCACAGCCTCATAGCCCTGCTTTTGCAGGCTCACATCTATCTTTCCGTCTTCTCTAATGTGCTTTATGTAACCCAGGCGGTTATCGCCCAACCTAATGTCTTCAAAAATCTCATTGTCATAGACAAGCCCCACATACTCACTATTGATCACTACTTTATACCCCAGGTCTGTTTTTTGCCATATAACGAGTTTTACCTCCTGCCCTTCTTCCAGACCATCGGCAGTGTCAGAAACGAAGCCAGCAATTTTGGTTGAGCCTATCATGCGATTGGTCTTATAATCGAGCAATATCATAACTGCATACTGCCCTCCTTCACGCATGTCGGCATGCTGTTCTTTTTTGGGCACCAAAAGATCCTTCTCTAGTCCGTTGTCTACAAAAGCTCCAAAATCGGTTATCTGTTTTACTTTCAACCCAACGATTTCACCAACCTGACCATAGGGCCACCGGGTAACAGCAATGGGTCGGCTCATATGATCTGTGTAAACAAACACCTTTAGTTTGTCTCCAATCTCGTATTGTTCCGGTAAATATTTTGCAGGAATCAGTACTTCTTCTTTACCATCGGTGAGGTAGCAACCAAAATCTACTTCTCTGGCAATTTCCAGCTCTTGAATTTTCCCTATTTCCATAATGAATTCGTCAATCTATTCGTATTTTGAATACCAATGCAAAAGTACCATTAATCGGCAGCCAATTCTCAATTGCTTTGAAACTATTCCGAAACACACTCATTATTTTCCTCCTTTGCAACCTCTACACTCCTTCAGTAGCCCAGAAGCACTTTTTGGCTTCAGAAGCTTTTGACGGCAGTTTTAGAGGAACAGAACGCTTTCGGGTAGCTTTTTACAACGTAGAAAATCTTTTTGACTATTTTGACGATAGTACCACGCTTGACGATGAATTTTTACCTCGTGGTGGCAACCGCTGGACAAAAGAGCGCTACTTAGCAAAACAACAAAAACTGGCCAAAACCATAGTGGCTATGGGCGGCTGGGAAGCTCCCGAGCTTATCGGGTTTTGTGAAGTGGAAAACCGATACGTTCTCACCACACTCACTCAGTTTACCCCACTAAAATCAGTGAGTTATGAAATTATTCATCAAGACTCGAAAGACCGCAGGGGCATTGATGTAGCCGCCATTTACCGCCCCGATAAATTCAAACTTATCGATTACTTCTACTACCCCGTTCGGTTTCCTTTTGACACAGCAAGCAGAACCCGTGATATACTCCATGTGATTGGCGAACTACCCAATGGCGATACCTTGCATTATTTTGTGAATCACTGGCCATCCAAATTTGGCGGTGAGTTTGAGACACAACCTAAACGCCTATTCGCAGCTCAGCTTGTTAGGGCTAAAGCAGACTCTATACTAAGTGTTAACCCCGGGGCCAATATCATTATAGGGGGCGACTTTAATGATGAACCTGAAGAAGAAAGTATGATTACCGGTTTGCGCGTTAAAACCGAAATAGAACAAACAGCAAGCACCGATCTGTTTAATCTTATGTACCCGATTCGCTATCAGGCAGGTACTCACAGTTTCGAAAATAAATGGGGTATTCTAGATCAGTTTATAGTATCGGGAAACCTCCTGAAAGGTGGTGGCCGTACCTCCGTATTCAAACGCACGGCTCAAATTTTCGACTTGGACTTTCTCTTAACAGAAGGCGCAACAGGTGCTACCAGACCCTTCAGGACGTACCAGGGACCACAATATCTGGGAGGTTATAGCGATCATTTACCCATTTTATTAGACTTGGTATTGCGCTATACGGACAATTGACGCAAACAGTCTAGCATAGCCTTGACCTCCTCTTTGGAGGTGTGCTTTTGGCCAGGCAACAAGGCAGCACTATGATATTCCTGGGCTTCAAGTGAATGTAAATGTTTAATGTTCTCCGACCGAATGCCTCCTCCGGGCATAATGATTAGGTCGTCATCGGCTTCCTCTATTAACTCCCCTAACCTGTCGTAGCCCGCCAGAGCAGTAGCGGCCCCTCCTGAGGTAAGTACTCTTTGAATTCCCAATTCACGAAGGGTATCCAATGCCTCAAAAGGATTCACTGTTTCATCAAAGGCCTTATGAAAAGTTACGTCCATATAGCCAGCCTCCTGCATGAGTTCATACGTCATCCTTTCGTGTATTTTTCTATCGGGAGTAAGCGCCCCAATCACCACTCCTTCACAGCCCATTTTGCTACAAAACGCTACATCTTCTTTCATCTGTTCTAACTCTAGCAAAGAGTAACAAAAGTCTCCGGACCTTGGCCTGATCAACACATAGACAGGGATATCCACCATCTCCTTCACCAAATGAATCATCCCTTTACTGGGCGTAAGCCCGCCTACAGAAAGTTCGGCACACAATTCAATTCTATCGGCTTTGGCCGCATTGGCATTTAAGGCCGATTCCACACTACCGGCACAAACTTCTAATAAGGGCATATCTGGTATTTTTAGGGGTTACTTAAGAAGCATGGCATATCTTTCAACACTTTACCATGGTTTGTGTCTTCACAAATGATCCTTACAAAACGCTGTAAAGACACCGCGTGACTTCATGCTGTCTATTCACTTCTTTGTGATCCAAATTAAGTAACCCTATTCCATTTTCGAAAATAACAAAGTACTCCAATCCGGATCACAGAAAAGTATATAATATGGGAAAGCAGATATTAATTCGTCCAGTGGCCTGTGAATGGTATGTCAAATACATTGGCATACGCTTTCCTTTGGGGCTATGGTGTTTTCAAAGAAAAATCTTGTCATAACCTTTCAAGAGGCCTTTTTGGATATTTAATCAATTCCTTACACCGATCGCAGGTTAAAAGTAGATGATGCAATTATATTTGTACAAACGTAAACAAACCTAAAGATTAGCAAATGGAGAATATTTCAGTGATTGGTTCTGGTACTATGGGTAACGGCATAGCCCATGTTTTTGCTCAGAGTGGATTTAAAGTAAACCTGGTAGATATATCGCAAGAGGCCCTGAACAGAGCCCTGAAAACCATTGAAAAGAATTTAGATAGAATGCTGGCCAAAGAAAAGATTGATGAGGCCACAAAAAATGCTACCCTTTCTAACATTACTACTTACACTGACCTGAAGTCTGGTGTGGCACAGGCCGACTTGGTGGTTGAAGCTGCAACCGAAAACGTTAACATTAAACTGAAAATATTTGAAGACCTGGAGTCTTTTACCAAACCGGAATGCATTCTTGCCTCCAATACGTCTTCAATTCCAATTACCAAGATTGGGTCAGTAACCAAAAGGGCCGATAAGGTAATTGGTATGCACTTTATGAACCCCGTGCCGGTTATGAAGCTGGTAGAAGTAATCAGAGGCTATGCTACTTCCGATGCAGTAACTCAGCAGATAATGGAGGCCTCTAAAAAGCTGGGCAAGGTGCCTGTAGAGGTAAACGACTATCCCGGTTTTATTTCCAACCGCATTTTAATGCCAATGATTAACGAAGCCATTATCTCTCTTTTTGAAGGTGTGGCCGGAGTTGAAGAAATTGATACTGTAATGAAACTTGGAATGGCTCATCCGATGGGGCCTTTGCAATTAGCCGATTTCATCGGTTTGGATGTTTGCCTTTCCATTATGAATGTACTTTACGAAGGTTTTGGCAACCCGAAATATGCTCCGTGCCCGCTGCTTGTTAACATGGTTACTGCCGGATATCTGGGTGTGAAATCGGGTGAAGGATTCTACGACTGGTCTCATGGAACCAAAGACCTTGTGGTTTCCGGCCAGTTCAGCAAAAAATAAAATCGGATTACTTACTTAACCTGAGTTCGATGTACGAAAAGAAC
>NZ_DDDQ01000103.1:0-7318 GCF_002336325.1 Roseivirga sp. UBA1976
CTTTAGAGGTAACCGAATGCTTTTTGTTCCGATGGATGTGACCGGGGGATATCGGTTGCTAGACTATTACCGACACAGCACCCGCGAAGAGTACGTTTCTGTGTTATCACACATTCGCTTTAGAAAATTATTATTCACCCATATTCCGGCATTAAGACTTACCGGGGTAAAGGAGAACCTATTTGTGAACTACCTGCATACGCCATCGTCAGACAATTACATGGAGGTAGGCTATACTATAGATAATCTTTTGCGCGTGCTTAGGGTCGAATTCATTCAGTCGTTTCAAGGTTGGAAGGCTCGCGAGTTTGGGGTAAGAATTGGAGTATCGTCCCTTTTCCAATAATCAACTAGACTAAAAGTGTTTTTGCCTCTGGCCGTATGGTGTAAGGCAATGTTTGCTTTAAAACTAATTAATTAGTTAATTAACTATGAACTTAATTTTAAAGCCATGTCATATCAACGAAACCGCCCCGGACAAGAGGTGAGTGCCGGCTCAATGGCCGATATTGCCTTTCTTTTACTTATTTTCTTTTTGGTTACCACGCAAATTCTCAACGATAAGGGTTTGCCTATGGTGTTACCACCGAAGACATTGCATGTCGATACTCCCATCAATGAGCGCAATATTCTTAAGATTCAGGTCAACTCGCTCGATCGGATTATGGTAGAAGACAAAGAGTTGCAAGATATTTCGACTCTCAGAAATATCGTGTACGACTTTGTGCTCAACTTTGGAAGGCCCAACACCAACAAAGTAGTCGATGGCATGAGCGATGTGGAGGTATTCAATAGTCTTCCACCGGCAATGAAACAATACATCAGGCAAAACTTAGAGAGTAAAACCTCATCGGATGGGCCCAGTAAGGCCATTGTATCTATAAAGACAGACAGGGGCAGTAGCTATAGCAAATACATAGAAATAATGGATGAAGTTTTTGCCGCTTATTACCGCATATATGGAGAGCGCGTGGGGCTTAGTGCCGAAGAATACAGAAAGTTGAACAGGAACTATCCGGAGCAGCGCTATTTATACGAGAAAGGCAAGCAGGGAATAAACAAAGCCGTTTCCTTGGCCGATCCCAGTAAACAAGGGGATGGCTGATAGGTTACTCTGGCCACCTTAAAGCTCATTTTTGTCTTTATTAAGTAGCTCAATTACTTTACTTTCGCAAAAAAGAGAAAAATGAGAAAAGCAGCTTTATCCCTCCTTTTTGCCTTTGTAGCACTGGCAGTTCTGGGTCAGAACGATTTTAAAGAAGGGGTACATTACGATATTGTATCAGACAAAAAGTCAGAATCGCCCGTTGTTACCGAGTTTTTCTCTCTCTTCTGTGGCCATTGCTTTCAGTTTGAACCTTTAATTGATACACTGGTAAAGGCATTGCCCAGCGGTGTTAATTTCGAAAAGTCTCATGTAGATTATATTCCACGCGACAATAAGCCGGTGAGTTTTGGCATTGTAAAGGCGTTTATTGTGATGGGAGATTTAGGAAGGCAAAAGGAGTTGTCTGAAAAGTTTTTCACGGCTATACATCTGGGCAAAGAACCTATCGATACAGAGAGTGAAATTAGACAGATTTTTATTGAAAGCGGAGTTTCGGCCGATGAGTTCGACAGACGCTATTCCAGCCGGGAGGTAGTGCAAAGAGCTGAGAAAATGGCAGCCCTATGGGTAGACCGTCAAATATCAAGCGTTCCCACTATTGTGGTGAACGATAAGTATAAAATCAATATGTCGGCCTTGAGTAATATGGAGCAACTTATCGCTCTCACCAAACAACTGCTTAAGAAGCCTTAATCGTCCACTCACAAAATAGCTATTGCAGCTTAGCAATTCTTCATTCAATTTGAGGCAAACCTTAAATTCATGAAGAAGCTATTTTTTCTTTTGCTTATTGCTCTTGCCTTTGCTTGCGAACCGAAGACCTCGGAAGAAGTTGAACGGTGGGAAGAGCAGGCTGCCCGTGTTGAGATTATTCGTGACGACTTTGGAATTCCACACATCTATGGTAAGTCTGATGCAGATGCGGTGTTTGGAATGCTATACGCCCAATGCGAAGATGATTTTCCCAGGGTAGAACGAAATTACTATTGGGCCATTGGTCGTCTTGCCGAAGTTGAAGGTGAGCAAGCCCTATATAGCGATTTGCGTGCCCGTCTATACATGACAATCGATGAAGCCAAAGCTCACTACGAAAGCGCACCCGATTGGCTAAAGGAATTATGCCAGGCCTATGCCGATGGTATTAACTACTATTTACATACTCATCCGGAAGTAAAACCAAAAGTGCTCACCCGCTTCGAACCATGGTTCCCGATGTTTTTCTTTGAAGGGTCAATAGGTGGCGATATCGAAAGCGTATCTACTCGCAGTATCGCTTCATTTTATGGCGAAAATGAGGCAACGGCTTTTGCCGATTGGGAAGAACCAGCCGGATTTCTCGAAGAGCCAAAGGGTTCTAATGGATTTGCCCTGGCAGGTAACCTGACCGCCTCAGGCAATGCAATGTTGCTTATTAACCCTCACACGAGCTTCTATTTTAGAGGTGAATCTCAGGTGGTTAGTGAAGAAGGGCTCAACGCCTATGGGGCCACTACCTGGGGGCAGTTTTTCATATATCAGGGGTTCAACGAAAAGAATGGTTGGATGCATACTTCTACCCGCGTAGATTTTAAAGACGATTTTTTAGAAACGGTGGAAGAGCGCAATGGCAAGCTTCAATACAAATATGGCGATGAGTGGAGAGACGTTTGGACATCTGAAGTAACCTTAAAGTACAAAGATGGAGACGAAATGAAAGAAAAGACCTTCCCCCTTTATCGTACCCATCATGGCCCTATTACCGGCAAGTCTGGCGATAAGTGGGTGGCTACCGCGCTCAATTGGGAGCCGGTGGATGCACTCATTCAGTCTTTCAACCGAACCAAGACAAACAACCATGAAGAGTTTTGGGAAATGATGAAGATTAGAAGAAATTCATCGAACAATACGGTATATGCAGATGCAGATGGAAATATAGCCTACTATCATGGGGACTTCATTCCAAAGCGCGATCCGCAATTTGATTATTCGCGTCCGGTTGATGGTTCAGATCCAAGAACAGACTGGCAAGGAATGCATAGCCTGGATGAGATCATTACCATAGTAAATCCGGGCAATGGCTGGATTCAGAACTGTAATTCTACTCCGTTTACGGCAGCGGCAGAGTTTAGCCCTAAACAAGAAGACTATCCATACTACATGGCTCCCGATGAGGAGAATTTCAGAGGAATTCATGCCGTTCGTGTGCTTAGCCAAGCCAAAGATGTGACCCTGGACGGTCTTATTGAGCTGGCCTACGATCCGTATATTCCCGCCTTTGAGAAGGTGATTCCGGCATTGGTAGCTGCTCTGGAACGCAACTCCGCTAAGAAGCAGCAGCACATGGAGGCATATAATATTCTGAAAAACTGGGATTTTGCTACCGGCAAAGAGTCCGTGGCAATGACCCTTGCTCAGTTTTATGGCAATGCCTATTACCGAGGTGGTGAGGTGCCAAGAGAAGGTAATGGTATGGAGCGTTTTGAGCACCTGGCCACCGGAGTTTCTGACTCCAAGAAGATTGAAATATTTGAAACTGCCCTGGCAGAAATTGAAAAGGATTTTGGAACCTGGAAACTCCCTTGGGGAGAGTATAATCGCTTTCAGCGATTATCGGGAGAAATAGATCTGGAGTATGACGATGACCAACCGAGCATAGCTGTTGGCTTGGCTTCCGGCCGCTGGGGGGCGTTGGCTTCTTTTGGTGCCCGGTCGTATGACACCAGAAAGATTTATGGCTCCTCGGGCAACAGCTTTGTAGCTGTGGTTGAGTTTGGAGATAAGGTGAAAGCCAAAAGTATTCTGGCCGGAGGCCAAAGCAACGATCCAAATTCACCTCACTTCTATGATCAGGCACAGCGCTATGCCGATATTAAGTTTAAAGATGTGGCCTTTTATAAAGAAGATGTGCTAAAGAGAGCAGAGGAGACGTATAGACCAGGTAAAAGGTAATTGGTTGAACAGAAAACAGAAATCGGTGAGGCACATCGTGCTGATTTCTGTTTTCTTGTTTTCTAACAACTATTCGGTACGCAGATTCTTCACCGGATTGGCAACTGCAGCTCTGATAGAATGATAGCTGACCGTTAACCAGGCCACCACAAGTGCCAATGTTCCACCAATAACAAAGGAGACCCAGGTATCGAGCATTTCTATACGATAGGCAAAACTTCCGAGCCATTGCCCCATTACCCAAACAGATGCAGGAATAGCAAGAAGCAGCGAAATGGCAATGAGTTTATTAAAGTCTTTCAACAGTAGCCAAACCACCACTTGCGAACTGGCTCCCAACACTTTTCGTACTCCAATTTCCTTAATTCGGTTGCCAATCATGAAAGTGGCCAGGCCAAATAAGCCAATACAGGCTATCCATATGGCAATACCAGTAAATACCATGAACATATCTCCAGAGCGTTGTTCCGCTTCATAGAGTGCCGAAAGATCGGTATCGAGAAAGCTGTAAACGAATGTTTGGTTGGGGGCTATTTCCTGCCATAGTTTTTCTACCTGGGCTACAATGGTGGCCCCTTGGTTAGTCGATGTTTTTAGGGCTATGGCTCCTATGTTTCCACCTTGAGAGCTTTCGCGGCTAAAGATGGCCATAGGGGTTATTTCTGTGTGGAGCGATTTGTAGTTATAATCGCTAATTACCCCAACTACTTCATAAGTAATGTCGCCTTGAGGGTTGTTGGCCCCTTGAACGTTTACAATACGCTGACCGATAGGGCTGTGCTCTATGCCCAGTGCTCTGGTGGCGCTTTCATTGAGAATAAGCGCCAATGTATCCTGAAAGTCTTTGGAAAAGCCTCTTCCTTTGGCCAGTTTAATGCCCATGGTTTCTATATAGTCTTCATCGAACACCGCACAATTCAGGGCTATAGATTCGTTGGTTCCTGCCGGCCTGAACGAGGCTCCGTAGTAAAAACCTGTTCCGGGCATGGCTGAGGTAAGTCCTACCTTGCTCACTCCGGGTATAGCTTCTAATTCGTTTTTAAAGGTGGTAAGGTCGGGGATGCCAAAAGCACGCGATAACACCAGAACATTTTCACGGTCGAATCCAAGGTTTCTTTTTTGCAGGTATTGCATTTGCTGGCCAACAATGAGTGTTGAACAAATGAGTACGATGGATACGAAAAACTGAAAAACAACCAGCCCGTTGCGTATCCAATATCCTTGCTGACTCTTAATGAGTTTGCCTTTGAGCACCACCACCGGTTTAAAAGAAGAGAGTACAAATGCCGGATATGTTCCGGCAAGAATGCCAAGACCAAAGCTGGCAACCAGAGCCAGCCCTATGTTTAATGGAGAGGCAAAGGTTAAAAGGCTGATTTCTTTGTCCAAATAGGTGTTGAAAGGTGGTAGTGCCAGGTAAATCAGTAGTATGCCAATGAGCATACTTACTATGCTCACCACCACAGATTCTATGATAAACTGACTTACTAGCTGTTTTTTCTCAGAGCCCAGCACTTTTCTAATGCCCACTTCTTTGGCACGTTCTGTAGAACGGGCGGTGGCCAGATTGATGAAGTTAATGGCGGCCAGTATTACAATGAAAACAGCGATGGAAAAGAATATATAGATATAGGTGATGTTTCCGTTGGGTTCGAATTCACCCTCTAAATGAGATTTTAGGTGAATGTCTTCAATGGGTTGCAGAAAGTAACGATAACCGTTGCCGCTGGCTGTATAGTCTTCAAATGAGATGCGTTGCTCTCTTTCAATTTGACCGGCTGCATACTTTTCTACCACTTCTTTCATTTTTTGGTTAACAGTGGCAGGTGCTACTCCTTCCGACAGTTTCAGGTAGTTGTATACAGAGAAGTTAACGTAGTTTGGTTGTTGGAAGAAGGGCAGCCCTTCCAGGTTGACAAGGAAATCGAATTTGAAGTGAGTGTTTTTAGGGGTGTTTTCTACCACACCGGAAACCTCTAAGTCGCCAATATCCGTTTGCAGTATTTTACCAATGGGAGACTCCGTGCCGAAATATTTTAAGGCCATTCGCTCAGAAATAAGCACTGAGTTGGCCGTATTAAAGATATTCTGCCGATTGCCCTGTAGAAGCTTTATGCCAAAGAAATCTAAAAAATTGGCTTCTCCGGCTATAATGTCGTTTTCCAGAAAGGTTTCGTTGTTGTAGGTAACGTTGGTGCCAAATCCGGCCGGGAAAATGCGCGTAAAATCCTCAATTTCAGGGAAATCTCTGGTTGCCTGCTCGGCCATTGAGTAAGGTGTAATGGCATAGTGCGAGGTATGGTCGGGATATATTCTGTCTAAGGCAAGCCGGTAGGTTCGTTCGTAGTCAGGGTGATAGTTGTCAAAATTGGTTTCGCTATTTACATACAATAATAGAATGCCACAGACCGCAATACTAACTGCCAGGCCACCTATGTTTATGGCCGTGTAAAGTTTATTTTTCAACAAGTTGCGAAGTGCTAGTTTGGTGTTGATTTTAAACATGTCGTAAAAAATTGAGTTGTCGATGAGTTTAAGCCTTTTGAGTACAGAGGGTCTGATCATTTTAAGAACCTCTTGTTTGTAAATAACCGATGCTTTCCGTTTCCCCAACTGTTCCACGTTGTAGTAAAACTCTTCTTCCAAATCGCCCTGCAACTCATCAAAGAGCTGCTCTTTGCAAAGCCATCGGAAGAGCCTAACGTAAAACGATGGGGGAGAAATTTTACCAGGCATATTGCAGTTCCAATCGAACATCGGGAATCTGATTCCACAGCCTGTCACGTGTTGCTTTTGCTTCTATGAGTGCTTCTTTGCCCTTATTGGTAACCTCATAATACCGCTTGGGTCTTCCGCCACGAGCTTCGTTGGCTTCCCCTTGTTTAGAGCTTAGTAAGCCTTTGTCTTCCAGGCGACTAAGGGCTGTGTGCAAAGCCCCACGGCTAATCTGCCTGCCCCCCTGTTTGTTGATCTCCTGCTTTATAGTTACCCCGTAAGCGTTGTCTCCCAATACCAAAATTGTGAGCAGCGCCAATTCCTCGAATTCACCAAGATTTGTCCCTTTCATAGTATCAAGTTCTAATTTGTAGACGAATATAGTTAAATAAAGTTCTAAAATGTAGACTTGATGCTGATTAGATAATTTGAGGATTTGTTGATTAATCTAATCTGAGTTCGATGTAAGGAAGTAGTAAAATGTCCCCCTTAGGACGTCATTGCGGAATTTTCCTCTGAAAACTTTACATACGCAAAGGAAAATATCCGCAATCTCATTTAGGCTCT